>CAWUJM010000010.1:0-41942 GCA_963922685.1 uncultured Gammaproteobacteria bacterium
ACCCCTACAACCCTTATTTTTATTGGGGGTTTCTATCGCAGCGGGAATTGCTGTGAAACTTAATAGTGCCAACTTCAGTGTCAACATGACCCACGGATGGGTTTATGGCGTACCTCGTAGCCCTCTGTCCGGATAACGCTGGCACTGAAATCGCCACATCAATCTGAATCACACCCACTCAATCAGAGGCAATGCATTACAACGTGAGTTGTTCGTGGAGCTGCAACCAGTCATCATCCAGCGCATCACGATCACGTTGTAGTCGGGCCTGACGTTGCGTCAGCTCCGGCAGACGAACCTTGTCGCCAGAGGTGTACAGGGTCGGGTCAGCCAGTTCGGTAGCAACCGCCTGCAATTCAGTGTCCAGCCGTGTCATCTCACGCTCAACCTGCTGTATCCGGCATTGAATACCTGCCTGCGCCTTGCGCAGGCTAGCCGACTGCTGACGCTGCTGCCTTTTGTGGCCGGTGCCAGGCTGCCAGGCCGCTGGCCCGGCAGACGAAGGGGTATGGGGTTCGTATTCGTCAAGTGTACCGCGAAATTCGCTCACCCGGCCCGCACTGACCAGCCAGTAGGTATCGACACTATGTCGCAACAGGTGGCGATCGTGCGAAACCACGACCAGCGCGCCACTAAATGCCTGCAGGGCCAAAGTCAGGGCACTGCGCATTTCCAGATCCAGATGATTGGTTGGTTCGTCCAGCAGAAGCAGATTCGGCTGCTGCCACACAATCAGAGCCAGTGCCAGCCGTGCCTTTTCGCCGCCGGAGAAGGGCGCAATCGGCACCAGAGCCTGATCGCCGCGAATATCAAATCCGCCCAGAAACTGGCGGATTTGTGCCTCAGTTGCAGCAGGCTTCGCGCGCTGCAGATGCACCAGCGCACTCGCGCCTGTGTCCAGTGCTTCTAACTGGTGTTGTGCAAAATAGCCGATGCGGCAATGCTCACCACGCGTCACCTGCCCGACCTGTGGTGCCAGGGCACCAGTCAGGCCCTGAATCAAGGTCGATTTACCTGCACCATTCACGCCAAGCAGGCCGATCCGGTCGCCTGGCAGCAGGCTCAGGTGTACCTGACGCAATACGGGTTGGTTGGCATAACCGAGCTGCAGATCCTGCGCACTGAGCAACGGTTGTGACAGAGGTTCGGGGGGCAGAAACCGGAAACGGAACGGACTATCGGCCTGCACCTGCGCGACCTGCTCCAGATTCGCCAGTTGTTTCAGGCGACTCTGCGCCTGTTTCGCCTTGCTTGCCTTCGCGCGGAACCGGTCGATAAAGCCCTGGATCTGGCGGATCTGTTGCTGTTGTTGCGCATAACGCGCCTGCTGGCTGGCGAGTTGTGCTGCCCGCTGGCGTTCAAAATCAGTATAGTGCCCGCTGTACAGATACAGTTGCTGCCCGGTCAGGTGCAGGATATTGTCGGCAACCTGATCGATAAAGTCACGATCATGTGAAATACAGATCAGGGTACCAGTATATTGTTGCAGGCGACGCTCCAGCCAGGCAATTGTATCCAGATCAAGGTGATTAGTCGGCTCGTCCAGCAACAACAGATCGGAGGGCCGCATCAGTGCCTGAGCCAGATTCAACCGAATGCGCCAACCACCGGAAAATTCAGTCACCGGTCGATGCTGATCTGTTGCGGCAAAACCGAGGCCATGCAACAGCTCAGCGGCCTGATGTTCGGCCTGATAGCCACCGAGTGCTTCCAGTTCAGCATACAGTTCAGCCAGTTGCATCGGTTCGTCAGCGGTCTCTGCTGCTGCAATCCGTGCCTGTACTTTGCGCAATGCCGCGTGTCCGTCCAGCACAAAGTCCAGCGCGGTGCGGTCGCAGTATGCAACTTCCTGCGCCATGTGCGCAATGCGATAACCGGCTGGCAGAGTCAGCTCACCCGCTTCCGGGCTGAGCTGGCCCAGCAGCAGCGCAAACAGGCTGGATTTGCCGCTACCGTTGCGCCCGACCAGAGCAATGTTGCGACGTGGCTGGAGGGTCACGCTGGCAGTATCCAGCAGACGTCGGACACCGCGTTGCAGCGTAATCTGATGGAAACGTATCATAGGCTGGTAGTCCGATCTGCCGGACAATACAATCTGATAAAAATCTGCATAATACAAGCGGACTTAAACAATCTGAGTTCAGAAAACACGGGTTGGGATTCAACTTGATATCGGCTGTAAATGCCCAACCACATCAGTTTGAATCGCACCTGATCACGTACGGGTACACTTCAGACTGATGCAGGCTGACCAGCAGGATACCCTGATGACGACCTCACACGACCAGCCGATCCCAGACTGCCAGGGTCGGCTCTGCCTGGTTCAGGGTATAAAAATGCAACCCGGGTGCGCCTTCAGCCAGCAGACGATGACAGAATTGTGCGACAAAATCAGCACCGAAGGCGCGGATACTGGCCTGATCATCGCCATAGCTGTCCAGCTGGCGACACAACCAGCGCGGCAGCTCTGCACCACATCGTTCCGAAAAACGCCGCAGGCCGGCATAGTTCACGATCGGCATGATGCCCGGCACAACCGGCACCGTAATCCGGCGTTTTGCACAGGCCTCCAGAAAATGCGTGTACGCCGCCACACTGTAAAAATACTGGGTAATCGCCCCATCCGCTCCTGCTGCAACCTTGTGCTGGAAATGATCCAGATCTTCAGCCAGATGAGCAGACTCCGGGTGCATTTCAGGATAGGCTGCCACTTCAATAGCAAAGTGGTCGCCGAAATGTGTGCGAATCAGGCTGACAAGTTCGTCAGCATGAACTAACTCCTGTGCTGCAGACAGACTGCCCGCCGGACGATCGCCACGCAGCGCCACAATGCGGCGGATACCCTGTGCCTGGTAACGACGCAGAATATGCAGCGTATCAGCCTGGTTATTCGCGATACAGGTCAGATGCGGTGCCACCTCTATGGACTGGCTCAGCAACCAGTCGACCGTGGTGAAGGTATTATCCCGGGTGGAGCCACCCGCACCATAGGTACAGGAAAAATAAGCCGGATGCCGGGTTTGTAACTGAGCGACTGCGGACTGCATCTTCTGCATCCCACTGGCATTTTTAGGTGGGAACAGCTCGCAGCTGATGATGGTTTGTCGGGTCATGACAGATGCCTTGCAAAATAGCACTCCGTCCCTGAAAAGTCATAATCAGGTGTATCGGATTGATCAGCACCCCTGAACACTGCTGCGCAGCAGTGTTCAGAGACACGGAGGATAATCAGTAGCGGTAGTGTTCCGGCTTATAAGGGCCTTCTACCGGCACACCAATATAGTCAGCCTGATCCGGCGTCAGTCTGGTCAACCGTGCATCAATTTTAGACAGGTGCAGATACGCAACTTCTTCATCCAGCTTTTTCGGCAGTACATACACACCAACCGGATAATCTTCACCCTTCGTGAATAACTCAATCTGGGCCAGAACCTGATTGGTGAACGAGTTCGACATCACAAAACTCGGGTGCCCGGTCGCACAGCCCAGATTCACCAGCCGACCTTCTGCCAGCAGGGTAATCCGGTGTCCGTCAGGAAAGATGATCTGATCAACCTGCGGCTTGATATTCACCCATTCGTATTGCCTCAGGGCATCCACCTGAATTTCGTTATCAAAGTGGCCGATATTACACACAATCGCCTGATCTTTCATCGCAGCCATATGATCATGCGTGATAATGTCCCGGTTACCGGTTGTGGTCACAAAGATGTCAGCGACACCGACCACATCTTCCAGTGTCACCACGCGATAACCTTCCATTGCGGCCTGTAACGCACAGATCGGATCAATTTCGGTTACCCAGACATTCGCACTCAGATTACGCAGCGACTGCGCAGAACCCTTGCCTACATCGCCATAACCGCATACCACCGCGATCTTACCGGCGATCATCACATCAGTTGCACGCTTGATACTATCGACCAGCGATTCACGACACCCATACAGGTTATCAAATTTCGATTTGGTGACCGAATCATTCACATTCATCGCCGGAAATAACAGATCACCGGCCTTAAACATGTCATACAACCGGTGCACACCGGTAGTTGTTTCTTCCGTCACACCCTGAACAGCTGCAGCCAGACGCTGCCATTTGCCCTGATCTGCTGCCAGATTACGCTGCAGTACCTCTAAGATAACCGCTTCTTCTTCGTTCTCTGCCGTGCTCATATCCGGTACGCGTCCCGCTTTTTCGCAGGCCACACCTTTATGCACCAGTAGTGTGGCGTCACCGCCGTCATCCAGAATCATGTTCGGACCCTGTCCATCCGGCCAGTTCAGTACCTGTTCGGTACACCACCAGTATTCTGACAGCGATTCGCCCTTCCAGGCATACACCGGGATACCCTTATCCACCATCGCGGCGGCGGCATGATCCTGTGTTGAAAAGATGTTGCACGAACACCAGCGGACTTCCGCACCCAGTGCAACCAGCGTATCAATCAGGACTGCTGTCTGAATGGTCATATGTAAAGACCCGGTGATACGGGCACCACGCAATGGCTTGCTGGCACCATATTTTTCACGCAAGGCCATCAGGCCCGGCATTTCCGTTTCAGCGATCGCAATCTCTTTATGGCCAAATTCTGCCAGTTGAATGTCGGCTACCTTATAATCAGTAAACTCACTCATATTGTCTTCCTGTTACAATGAGTGAGTGCCGTTTTACATGATGTGGGAGGATGCCCTGAGCAGAAAACCGAGCCTGGCCTGATCATTCAGGTCGCAGCACTCCTCGGTTCTGCAGGATCAGGATTTTACGATGATACATCAACAAACACAATACAGAGGAAGCCGATGGGTCTCAGTTTTACCGAAGCCAATCATACTGCTCAGGTCCTGAGCGAAGCATTACCTTATATTCAGCGGTTCAGCGGTGCGACCATTGTGATCAAATATGGTGGTAATGCGATGGTGGATGAAACGCTGAAATCCAGTTTTGCCCGCGATCTGGTACTGCTGAAGACAGTCGGGATCAACCCGGTCGTCGTACATGGTGGCGGACCGCAGATTGGCCAGCTGTTACAACGCCTGGGCAAACAAAGTCAGTTTGTGCAGGGCATGCGCGTAACAGACGCCGAAACGATGGATGTGGTCGAAATGGTACTCGGTGGCCTGGTAAATAAACAGATTGTACATCTGATCAATCAACACCAGGGTCTTGCGGTGGGATTAAGCGGTAAGGATGGTGGCCTGATTCACGCCCGGCCTTTGCGCCTGACACAGCAGGAAGCCAGAGATCAGCCCTCCGAGATCATTGATCTCGGACACGTGGGCGAGGTTGCCGACATTGATGTGTCTGTGGTCAATCTGCTGCGGCAGGGTGATTTTATTCCGGTGATTGCACCAATCGGCATCGGTGAGGATGGCCTGTCTTACAATATCAATGCTGATCTGGTCGCTGGCAGGATTGCTGAAGTACTGAAAGCAGCCTGCCTGATCTTATTAACCAACACAAAAGGCTTATTAGATAAACAAGGCGAGGTACTGACGGGTCTGAATACCAGACAGGTCAAGGCTCTGATTGAAGATGGGACGATTCAGGGTGGGATGCTGCCCAAGACAGGGTGTGCACTCAGTGCGGTAGGCGCGGGCGTTAACAGTGCCCGGATTATTGATGGACGTATACCGCACGCCGTATTGATTGAGCTGTTTACTCAGGAAGGTATCGGCACCTTAATCAGATGACGTGAAAACACCATAAAAAAACGGGGCTCAAAGCCCCGTTTTTTTATGGTGTAAGTTTCTGATAAAGATCAGAAGCTGTACATCATACCCAATGCAATGTTGTTTGCATCTTCTTCGTCATGTTTGTCCTGCTTATTGAACGCCAGATACACATTAGCCCGCTTGTTGAACTTATGTTGCAACGCCACACCAATATGTTTTGAATCGCTGTCTTTGTTACGATCAGCAGAATTTTCGACATCCTGCTTGACGTAGTTAGCGATCAGGGCGTTCTTACCAAAGGCTGTCTTTACAGCCAGACCCAGAACCTTGTTTGTCTGATCTGCATTATTATCATAGTTTTTGGTGTTCTGATACTGACCACCAACAGTGATATTCCTGAGGGTATAGCTGGCACCCAACTGAGTCATCTTGGTGTCTTCAGTGTTAGTGCTAGTGTTCGCTGTGTCAGCCAGATTCTCGTAGCCAACACCAACTTTCAGACCCTTACTCTTATACATCACACCGAGAGAATAGCTGTCTACCAGACTATCCTCTTCTGAATTTTCACCTGGCATGACTGCTGCAGCAACTTTAAAACCAGACATCGCCGGTGCAATGTACACCAGAGAGTTGTTTACTCGTTCTTCGGTAAAGCCAGCCTTATTGAGATCAAGGATTGAGTCACCAAGGTGATCATTACCCGCTGCGTAGAAGGCCATCTTAGCTGGCGTATCATGACGGCCAACAACCAATGTACCTCTGGAGCCAGACAGACCGACGTAGCTATTCCGCGCGTCACCTAAAGCACCTGATGAATTAAACCCAGGCTTTGATGCATCAAGGCCACTGTAGGTAGCTTCATATTTGAATAAAGCCTTCATACCATTGCCAAGATCAGTATCTCCCTTGAATCCGAGTCTGGAAGTCCTGCTGTTGATAGTCCAGATCTTTTCTTCACCATCATCAGTTATAAGAAGGTCGGCATGAACCTTACCGTATAATGTAATCTGAGCCATAGCTGTCGGCGCAGCAAATGCAGCGGCAACGGCTAACGCAATCAGTTTTTTATCCATCGTAAATAACTCCTGCTGATCCACAATCTGAAAGATTCAGGTTAAAAATATAAAACGTCACTACACTGACTCCCGTCTGCATAGCGTTAGCGCAATTCAGCCCCATAAAAAATTTCCGCGCCTTCGAGCTTGCTCTATCGTCCAGTATAGCAGACCCGGTGCCATCGGGGAACTCCCGATCACGCCACAAGCTGCAGCAGTTCGGTTGCAAAGCCCTCTGATCCCTCCGGAGCATTAGACACCATACTGGACTGGCCGCATATTATATCGGCAAGTCTGGCAGCAAGACAACCGGATCATTGCGCCAGGATACGATGTAAACCGATGTGGGCTGATACTCCGCAACCATGAAACTCAGGCATGGTACCAACTATCAGTGTCAGCATGGCCCGAGGCCGCTCTCCGAGGTACGCCATAAACCCATCCGTGGGGGCTCGGCTGTGGCCATCCGTGGCCACAGCCGCCCTCGGAGAGCAGCCTCGGGCACCATGCTCCTTCAAGCACAGTGGAGCAGTCACCTGTGCCGCTATTTTCAAATAGGCACCACCAGTCCCTCGACACCTGTGTACAGTCTGGCGAACGCGCTGTCATTCTGCGCGCAGCGTAGCTGCAGTCGCAGAATCCACCCGATCTGCCACTCATTCTATTTCATCTGTCCTCAGACTATGGATGCCGAGACTTCGTGCGGAGTGACGTCCTGAAAGTTGCTACGAGGGTGATTGCACCACCTCACTGCAAGGCGTTATCCGGCCATGGCTCTCCGAGGGCGTCTGCGGCCTGGACGGCCGCAGCCGAGCCCCCACGGATGGGGTTATGGCGTACCTCGGAGAGCCATGGCCGGATAACGCTGGCAGGGTCGGGACCGGACATGGAACTTTCCTCATCAGCAGTCGCGATCAGATACAGAGGGGCCTGTAACTGATCCGCCGGGATATCCCGGGCTACCACAATCGCCAGGGCCAGAAAGGATTTCATATCGGTGCTGCCCAGACCGTACAGACGATTATCCTTTTCTGTCGCCCGGAACGGGTCAGTTGGCCAGCAGATCAATCACTGCCCGGTTGCCCGTATCATATTCCGGTCGGACACTACTGACCGACGGGGTTACGATCAGTTGAGACAGACTGTCTTTAAGCGAAATCACAGCAGCATTCCTGTTCCGGCCAAGTACGATTCAGGATAAATCAACTATTTCTGCATGCCTGCGCTTTATCCGGTAGCCATTCAGCAGGGAGGAAATAACATATAAGGCCGCAGCAATCAGCACAATGACGGGGCCGGGTGGCAGATCCGGTGCGTACGAAACAGCCAGTCCGAGATGACTGATGATCACACCGAGCAGGGTGGCAAGCAGCATCATACGTCCGAGCGAGTGGACATACTGTCCGGCAATCGCGGCAGGCAACGTGAGCAGCGCAAGCACCAGAATCAGACCAACCACCTGAATCAGCAGGACGACGGTCAGCGCAATCATGACCAGCAACAGCAGATAAAAGAAGGTGACCGGCACACCACGCAGGCGCGCAGCTTCAGCATCAAATACAACCGCCAGAAACGAATAACGATACAACCAGACCAGTACCAGCAACAATAAGTCGGCAGCACCCATCAGGTACAGACTGCTGGTCGGTACCAGCAGGATGTTACCAAACAGGTAGTCCATCAGATCAACCTGATCACCCGGTGTTCTGGCAAGATACAGGATCCCGATCGCCATGCCGATGGCCCACAGAGCACTGATCAGCGTATCTTCGTGTGCCTGCCAGTGCAGGTGCACCCAGCCGATAATCAGGGCAGCAATGATCGCTGCCACCGCTGCGCCAGACAATGGATCAAGGCCATAATAGACCGCTGCACCCATACCGCCGAGCACCGCATGTGCAATACCACCAGCGATAAACGCGATCCGTTTCACCACCACATAGGTGCCGATCATGCCGCAGCCAATACTGGCCAAGACGGCGGCCATCGCCGCTGTCTGCAAAAAGGTATGCTGGCTGAGGGCCTGATAAAATTCAGACACAGTTGCAGTACTTACCCACAGGAACCCGGGTTCAGTGCTCGTCCTGCTCACACAGCGCGCGATAGGCTGCTGCATCCAGTAAGTCGTCCAGCTGTGTCGCAGCAGACAACTGTAAACTGAACAGCCAGCCATCTGCATAAGGTTCCTGATTGATGATCTCTGGTGTATCAGCCAGACTCTCGTTACACGCCACCACCTGACCACTGACTGGCGCAAACACGTCCGAAGCCGCCTTCACCGACTCTACTACGGCGCATTCATCACCCTGCGCCAGGTCATCACCTGCCTCCGGCAATTCCACAAATACCAGATCGCCCAGCGCGGATTGCGCATGATCGGTGATGCCAACACGGGCAGTCCCATCCCCGGCTGGCTGCACCCATTCGTGGCTGGTGGTAAATTTCAGATTATCAGGTATATCACTCATCGGGAATCCTCTGTCAGATTAAGGCCGGATCAATACACACAGTGCCTGAGCGCACAAACGGTGGACGCACCTGCGTCACCGGAATTCGTTTGTTACGGATACCGACATGCAGGGGGGCTGCAGCATCCGGCGCAATCCGCGCCAGCGCAATGGAACGTTGCAGAGTCGGTGCAAAACCGCCGGACGTAACCTCGCCCACGGACTGGTCGCCCGCAAATAATGGCTGATGTTGCCGCAGCACACCCTTGCCTGCCAGCACCAGACCAACCAACTGCGCCGCACGACCTGCAGCCTGTTCTGACTCCAGGGCCTCCCGACCGATAAAACGGCGTGCCGGATCGCGCAGATCGACTGTCCAGGCGAGACCGGACGAAAGCGGCGAGACCTGTTCATCCATATCCTGGCCGTACAGGTTCATCCCGGCCTCCAGGCGCAGCGTGTCACGTGCCCCCAGCCCGCAGGGTTGTACCCCGGCGTCCAGCAACTGCTGCCAGAAAGACGGCAGGGCTGCCTGATCCAGCATCAGTTCAAAACCATCTTCGCCGGTATAGCCGGTGCGCGCGATACACCATTCCGCCTCAGCCAGAGCAAAAAACGGCTGCAATTGTGCCGCTGATGATTGTACAGTCTCAGGCAATAATGACAGCACCTTTGCACGTGCTTCCGGCCCCTGCACCGCAATCATGCCCAGATCAGTCCGGGGTGCAATCTGCACTGCAAACCCTTCTGCCTGCGCCTGTAACCAGGCAATATCTCTGGTCGCCGTGCCCGCATTCACTACCAGCCGGAACTGGTCTTGCGCCAGATGATACACAATCAGATCGTCCAGTACACCGCCATCATCACGCAACAGACACGAATATAGTGCCTTGCCCGGAACGCGCAGTTTCTGTACATCATTCGCCAGCACAAACCGCAGTAAGGCACGGGCACCGCGACCCGTCACATCCACTGTCCGCATATGACACACATCAAACATGCCGGCGTGCTGCCGCACGGCATGATGTTCGTCCAGTTGCGAACCAAAATGGACTGGCAACACCCAGCCGGCAAAGGGTACCATACGGGCTCCCAGAGCCACATGGGAAGCATATAACGGCGTCTGATCCGACATCATCTTTCACCATACCAGATAACAAACAGGGCACCTCTGGAAACGTCGCGAACGAAGCAAAGACGAGGCGAAAAAGCACAGTGTACGGGTCGTACATGAGCACTTTTCAACGAAGTATTTGCAAGCGCAGCAGTTTTCAGAGATGCCCGACAGGCACACCGGAGCCAACTATGACCACAACCTATCCAGTTGCTGACGACTACGCTGCCCAGGCAAAAATCAATGCGGCACAATATGCCGCGTTATACCAGGCCTCTGTCACCGACCCGGCCACATTCTGGGCACAGCAGGCCAGACATTATCTGCAATGCGACACCCCCTGGCGACAGGTGCTGGACTGGTCTTATCAGGCGGACGACCTGCATATCCGCTGGTTCGAGGGGGCCACCCTGAATGTTTCGACTAATTGTATTGACCGGCATCTGACGACGCGGGGTACACAGACCGCGATCCTCTGGGAAGGCGACAACCCGGATGAAACTCGCCGCCTCAGTTATCGCGAACTGCATACACAAGTCTGTCGTTTTGCGAATGTGCTGAAGGCCCGGGGCGTCCGCAAAGGTGACCGGGTATCCCTGTATCTGCCTATGATCCCGGAAACTGCGATCGCGATGCTCGCCTGTACCCGCATCGGCGCGATCCACTCCGTTGTGTTTGCCGGATTTTCGCCGGATGCTGTGAAAAACCGCATCCGGGATGCCGATTGTTCGGTCCTGATCACTGCCGATCAGTCCATCCGCGGCGGCAGAAAGATCCCGCTGAAGACTCAGGCAGATCAGGCTCTGGCTGATTGTCCGCAGGTCAGCACCTGCATCGTGGTACAGCGCGGCGGAGAACCCTTAGCCTGGGATGACACGCGCGATGTTTGGTATCACGATGCGATGCAGACTGCCTCAGCCGACTGTCCGGCAGAATCGATGGCAGCAGAAGACCCGCTGTTTATTCTGTATACCTCCGGCTCAACCGGTAAGCCGAAAGGGGTATTACACACCACCGCAGGCTATTTATTACAGGCCGCAATGACTCACGATCTGGTATTTGATCATCGACCAGGCGAAGTCTACTGGTGTACGGCTGATGTTGGCTGGATCACCGGGCACAGCTATTCAGTGTATGGCCCTCTGGCGAATGGTGCAACCACCTTGCTGTTTGAAGGTGTACCCACCTATCCGGATGCCTCGCGGTTCTGGCAGATCTGCGACAAACACCAGGTCGCGACCTTTTATACCGCTCCGACCGCGCTCCGTGCCCTGATGGGCAAAGGCGATGACTGGGCACACCGGACACAACGCACCAGCCTGCGCCTGCTGGGCACGGTCGGTGAGCCGATCAACCCGGAGGCCTGGAAATGGTATCACGAGGTGGTCGGCAAGCAGCGTTGTCCGATCATTGATACCTGGTGGCAGACCGAAACCGGTGCCCACATGATCACCCCGTTGCCGGGTGCCACACCACTGAAGCCAGGCTCAGCCACCCTGCCCTTCTTTGGCGTACAGCCGGTCCTGCTGGACGACGCTGGCAATGAAATCCACGGTAATCCGGCGCAGGGCAATCTGGCGATGAAGCATCCCTGGCCATCCCAGATGCGCGGGGTATACGGCGATCCGGAACGGTTTTATCAGACCTATTTCGCCCGCTATCCGGGCTATTATTTCACAGGAGACGGTGCCAGGCGGGACGAAGAGGGCTATTACTGGATCACCGGACGGGTGGACGACGTACTGAATGTATCAGGGCATCGACTGGGCACAGCAGAGATTGAGTCTGCTCTGGTATTACATGCGCAGGTCGCTGAGGCTGCAGTGGTCGGCTATCCGCATGAGATCACCGGACAGGGCATTTATGCGTATGTCACACTGATGGCCGGAACAACCGGAACAGCAGAGCTGCAGACCGAGCTGATCCGACAGGTACGCCGCGAGATCGGGCCGATCGCCACGATTAACATCATCCAGTGGGCACCGGATCTGCCGAAGACCCGCTCCGGCAAGATCATGCGCCGCATCCTGCGCAAGATCGCAGCAGGCGAACTGACCGATCTGGGAGATACCTCCACTCTGGCCGAACCGGCTGTGGTGGAACAACTGATCGCGGACCATATCAGCAGTATTGCCACCTGAGCAGATGATCTCAGTACCAGCGTTATCCTGTCAGGGTGCTCCGAGGTACGCCATAAACCCATCCGTGGGGGCTCGGCTGCGGCCATCCGTGGCCGCAGACGCCCTCGGAGCACCCTGACCGGATCACGCCTTGCAGTGCAGTGGGGCAACCACCTGCATGGCGACTTTCAGGATGACGCCGCGTCATTCCGCGCGAAGTCGCGGAATCTATAGCCCGGACTCAGACGGCATGTGGCAGATCAGACAGATTCTGCGACCACAGCTGATGGTGCAGATCCTGTGCCTGAGTGAAACGCTGGTGCATGGCTGTGCCATCGCCCGCATCCAGCTCATCAGCCAGTTGTTCCAGATGGTGGATACAGGTGCGCAGGCTGGTGCTCAGGGCCGCCTGGTTCGCCAGTGCAATATCGCGCCACATCACGGGATCGCTGCCGGCAATGCGGCTGAAGTCGCGTAATCCGCCACCCGCACACAAGGCCAGTTCCGCCCGGTCATGCTGCGCATCCAGCACCTGCATCAGATTGAAGGCGAGCAGATGCGGCAGGTGGCTGGTGGTCGCCAGGATACGATCATGCTGCTCCGCTGTCATCTGTTCCACCCACGCACCACACGCCCGCCATGCCGCCCGGGCACGTTGCAGTGCACTGTCTGTCTGTTGTCCGGTCGGAGTCAGTATTACGGTGCGGTTTGTGTACAGGTCAGCCGACGCCGCAGCGACACCGCTGGTTTCTTTACCGGCGATCGGGTGGGCCGGTACAAACTGGTGCAGTTGTTCGGGGCAGGCGGCCTGAACATCTGCAATCACACTGCACTTCGTACTCCCGCCATCCATCACCAGAGCAGTCGGCAGCAGGTATTTTCTCATATCTGAAAAGACCTGACATATCGCACCAACCGGCACTGCCACAAAGATCAGGTCAGCAGCTGCCACTGCGGCAGCCATATCGGGACAGGCCTGATCAATCACACCCAGATCGACCGCCTGCCGGATCTGATCCGGGTCGGTATCAAAACCTGAGATATGCCGGACATAGCCAGCCTGGCGCAGCGCAAGCGCAAATGAACCACCAATCAGGCCCAGCCCGATCACTGCCAGACGCGGGGTGGTCATACGACCTGCTGTAATGCCTGCAGACAGCGGGTATTCTCTTCCGGCAGACCAACGCTGATCCGCAGCCCACCGGGCAACCCATAATTTTCGACCGGGCGGGTAATCACGCCTAGGCGCAATAGCGCGTTATCGATTTCAGCTGCCGGTCGGGTACCGACCAGAGTGATAAAGTTTGCCACCGACGGGATATAGTCCAGTCCCAGCCGGGTCAGACCTGTCGCCAGCTGTTGCAACCCGGCCCGGTTCAGTTCAGCAGATCGTACCAGATGTGCCTGATCCTGCAGGGCAGCCAGGGCTGCTGCCTGCGCCAGGCTGTTCACGTTGAACGGCTGACGTACCCGATTCAGCAGGTCAGTCACGTCCGGATGCGCGAGGGCATAACCCACCCGCAGTGCAGCCAGCCCATATGCCTTGGAAAAGGTGCGGGTCACAATCAGGTTCGGATGATCTGCCAGCCATTGTGTACCGTCCGGATAGTCCGGCTGGTCGATATATTCGGTATATGCCTCATCCAGTACGATCATGACATGTGCCGGCACGGACTGAATAAAGTCGTACAGCGGTTCCCGCGCCAGCCAAGTGCCGGTCGGATTATTCGGGTTCGCGATCCAGACCACGCCGGTCTGTGGTGTGATCTGCTGATACAGGTTGTTCAGATCGTGGCCGTAACCGGTCGCCGCCGCAACCCGCAGGCTGGCACCTGCGGCCTGACTGCTGAGCGGATAGACCGCAAACGCGTGTGCCGAAAACACACTGTCGCACCCCGGATACAGAAATACCCGTGCAATCATATCCAGCACATCGTTAGATCCATTGCCCAACGTGATCTGCTCAGCCGCGACCTGATGATGTTGTGCCAGGGCAGTCCGTAAATCATGGCCACTGCCATCCGGATAACGCGCCAGTCCGGCAGCCGCCGAAGCGATTGCCTGCTGTACCTGCGGAGCCGGGCCGAGCGGATTCTCGTTAGACGCCAGTTTGATCGCATCCCGGATGCCTAACTCGCGTTCCAGCTCGCTCAGCGGCTTACCGGGAACATACGGCTGCAGCTCGTGTATACCCGGTGCGATATGCTGTAATGTCATCTGTGGTTGTGGTGTCGTCATAATGGCGTTCAGCAGGTGCGATTCAAACTGATGTGGTGATCTCAGTGTGCCAGCGTTATCCGGTCACGGTTCTCCGAGGTACGCCATAAACCCATCCGTGGGGGCTCGGCTGCGGCCGTCCGGGCCGCAGACGCCCTCGGAGAACCGTGACCGGATAACGCCTTGCGGTGAGGTGACACAACCACCTCCGTGGCTACTCTCAGGAGGACACTGCGTCATTCCGCGCGAAGTCGCAGAATCCATAGCCCGGAATCAGACGGGTGTCGTGGCAGATCAGGTGGATTCTGCGACTGCAGCTTTGCTGCGCGCAGAATGACGGTGCGCTCGCCGGGTCGTAAACAGATGCCAGGACTGGCGGGACCCACTTAAAAGTAGTGACACAGGTCGTTGCAACACCGGACCTGAAAGGGCATGACCCGGGTCATGCTGACACTATGTAAGTTTCATAGCTGCAGCGTACCAGACCACAAGTCTGCAGCAGCTTGCGCCGTAAGCTGCGGTATAGTACTTTAGTCAGCTCAGTGTATGCAGACAGGATGAACTTTCAGAGGTATCGGCTGATGTGGGTTGATAAGATTATCCGGCAGGTTCGGCATGACCCTGTTGTCATCAATGATTCCAAGACGCCTTCAGGTCGGGTGCATGTCGGTTCGTTGCGTGGTGTGTTGATCCACGATGCGCTGTACCGCGAACTCAGTGCACAGGGAAGGCCGGTACGGTATATCTACGGGATTGATGATTATGATCCGATGGATGGCCTGCCCGCAGATGCAGATCCGGCCATGCGGCAGTATATGGGGATGCCGCTGTGCCGGGTACCGGCACCGGACGGCTCGCCAGCAACTGATATGGCGGATCATTATACCCGCGAGTTTCTGCAGATCTTCCGCGAACTGGGCGTTGCGGCACAGACCTACCGGATGCGGGATGTGTACCAGCGTGGCACATTTAATGAAATCATTGATACCCTGCTGAACCAGGCTGCGCTGGTACGTGACATCTATGCGCAGGTGAGCGGGTCACATCGACCGGATAACTGGTATCCGTTACAGGTCATCTGTGAACAGTGTGGCAGAATCGGTACCACCCAGGTCACTGGTTATCAGGGCGGACAGGTAGACTATCAGTGTCGGCCCGATCTGGTCAGCTGGGCGCAGGGCTGCGGTCATCACGGGCGGATCAGCCCGTTTGACGGGCAGGCCAAGCTACCCTGGAAGCTGGAATGGGTGGCAAAGTGGCATGAATTCAATATTTCGGTAGAAGGTGCCGGCAAGGATCATTGTACAAAGGGTGGATCACGTGATGTTGCCAGTGCCATCCTGCGGCGTGTGCTGCGCTCACAACCGCCAGTCAATGTGCCGTATGAATTTTTTCTGGTTAACGGCGCAAAGATGAGTTCGTCGAAAGGGCTGGGGGCAGCGGCGCGAACGATGGCTGATTTATTGCCGCCGGAAATCCTGCGTTTTCTGATGGTGCGCACAGACCCGAAAAAGGCGGTCAATTTCAGCACGGATGCAGCGTATCTGGTCAAACTGTACAATGATTTTGACCGGCTATTGCACCGGACGCAGCAGGACACGACTGATACGCAGGATCAGCGTTTATTTGCAAGTGCCCGGGTTACAGCGGACGATCAGCCGTACACAGCCGTGAACTTCCAGTTGCTGATCGCCTTATTGCAGATACCCCACCTGGACGCCACACAGGAAGTCATGCAGCGTCTGACAGACGCCGGGCATAAGCTGACAACACAGGATCGTGCACAGATTCGGGCACGAATCCGTTCAGCAGGCTACTGGCTGGAACATTTCGCGACCGATGCAGATAAATTCAGCGTTCAGGAAACGCTGCCAGCAAGTGCGCAGCAGCTGAATGCGGTACAACGTCATTTTCTGCACGCCTTAGCGACCGGATTAGTCGATACCGACTGGCATGAAGCGGCGATACAAACCCGGATATTTGCCGCAGCGCGCCATACGCCGCTCAGCCAGGCGGATGCCTTTGCAGCAATATATCAGGTGATGCTGGGCAAGGCGCAGGGACCGAAGGCAGGTGCGTTACTATCGTTTCTGACCGCAGACTTTGTATTGCCACGTCTGCGGGCGTTACCCTGTGCCCCGGCTGATTTTGTGCAGCAGGTCAGCATCAGCATTGAACAGTTTACGGCACAGCTGGCGCAGACACAGATGACAGACATTCAGATTGTGCCGGAATGTTATGCCAGTACAGCGCAGAGCACACCGGTGTACTATGTTCTTGCAGCGATCCGGTATGCGTCTGAGGGTAAGACACACGTCCGGCGATTATTGCTGGAGACGGTAACGGAGCCGGATGGTATGGTGCGCGATCAGATGATATTGTCGATGATACAGGCACGTATCGTCAGTATATTCTGCGATGTGGGCTATGATATGCAGGCCAGGGTGATATATCTGTGAACTGAAGATCTGGAGTTACGCACGACACACAACAACGTCATTCTGCGCGGCAGCATCGCTGCCGTCGCAGAATCTTCCTGATTGACCCGCCGGATCTACGCAAATCCGGCACCGCTGGCGATGGATTCCGCGACTTCGCTACGCTCCGCGCGGAATGACATACATGTGGGGCCATCTTTGTGCGTCACTTCATTTCTTCTGTGCTTTGTCTTCAGCAGCTGCTTCACTCGTTTCCGTGCTGTCAGGCAGGTATTTTGCACGCACCTGCTGTTCTATCCGGGCCGCAATTTCCGGGTTTTCACGCAGAAAGTTGCGCACATTCTCACGCCCCTGTCCGATCCGCTTACCGGCATAGCTGTACCAGGCTCCTGCCTTTTCGATCAGTCCGGCAGTTACACCTAATTCAATCAGTTCGCTCTCGCGTGAGATACCCTGCCCGTAAAAGATTTCAAAGTTCGCCTGCCTGAACGGTGGCGCCACCTTGTTTTTCACCACCTTGACCCGGGTATCATTGCCGATTATCTCATCACCCTTTTTCAGGGCACCCACCCGGCGGATGTCCAGTCGCACTGAGGAATAAAACTTGAGTGCATTGCCGCCGGTCGTGGTCTCCGGATTGCCGAACATCACGCCGATCTTCATCCGGATCTGGTTGATGAAGATCACGATGCAGTTTGATTTTTTGATGTTCGCGGTCAGTTTACGCAACGCCTGCGACATCAGGCGAGCCTGCAGACCAACATGCGAATCGCCCATATCGCCATCTATCTCGGCCTTTGGCGTCAGCGCCGCAACAGAATCCACCACAACCATATCAATCGCATTCGAACGTACCAGCATATCGGCAATTTCGAGTGCCTGTTCACCGGTATCCGGCTGCGACACCAGCAATTCATCAATATTCACACCGAGCCTGGCCGCATAGGTCGGATCCAGAGCGTGTTCGGCATCGACAAAGGCACAGGTACCGCCGGTCTTCTGCCCTTCTGCGATACAGTGCAGCGTCAGGGTCGTCTTGCCGGACGATTCCGGACCATAGATTTCGACCACCCGCCCCTTCGGCAAACCACCAATCCCGAGCGCAATATCCAGTGCCAGAGAGCCGGTTGAGACGGCAGCGGTATGTGCAACATGGTCGCCCATCCGCATCACTGAACCCTTGCCGAACTGTTTTTCAATCTGGCTGAGTGCAGCCGCTAAGGCGCGCCTGCGATTATCATCTGGCATTGTCATTTACCCTGTTATTGAATCCGGTTTAAACCACACAGTGCAGCAACCCGGTAGGCCTCTGCCATGGTTGGATAGTTGAAGGTGGTGTTGGCAAAATAACGGATTGAATTCGCGGCCCCCGACTGAGCCATAATTGCCTGACCGATATGCACGATTTCTGAGGCCTGATCACCAAAACAATGAATCCCCAGCAGTTGCAGGTTTTCGCGGTGAAACAGGATCTTCAGCATCCCTTCGTGACGCCCGGCAATCTGCGCCCGGGCCAGGTTCTTAAATTCTGCATGACCCACTTCATACGGAATATTCTGTTCTGTCAGTTCCTGTTCAGTCCTGCCAACCGAGCTGATCTCAGGGCTGGTATAGATACCGGTCGGCGCTTCGTTCAGCAACTGCCAGTCCGCCTCACCCTCTGCAATCAGATGGCCGACAAACCGCCCCTGATCATAACTGGTACTCGCCAGTGCCGGCGGACCCGCCACATCTCCAACCGCATACACATGCGGCAGACTGGTCTGAAATGACGCATTGATCTCCGCCTGTCCGCGTGCATTCACTGCGATACCGACCTGCTCCGTATTCAGGTTATCTGTATTGCCGGTACGTCCGTTCGCCCAGAACAGCACATCTGACCGAATTTCTTTGCCGGACTGACAGTGCAACACCTGACAGTCGCCATCTGTCTTCCATTGCGCAATCTGTTCGTTATGCATCACTACCACACCCTGCTCACGCAGGTGGTAGCTCAGTGCATCGGTGATATCGTTATCCAGAAACGACAATAGCCGGTCACGGGTATTGATCAGATTCACCTTGATATCCAGATTCGCGAAAATTGAAGCATATTCGCAACCAATCACACCCGCGCCATAGATAGTCACTCGCTTCGGCGTCTGATGCAACGTCAGGACGGTATCACTGTCAACTACCTGCGGATGATCAAAATCAATCTGCGCTGGCCGGTAGGGACGCGATCCGGTTGCCAGCACGATATGCTCCGCCCTGAGTCGCCGGACCTGCCCCTGCTGATCAGTCACGGCAATCGTCTGCGCATCTGCAAATGCTGCCTGACCATGCCAGACCGCCACGCCATTACGTGGATAGAAACGTTGCCGTACACTCACCTGCTGCTGGATCACCTGCTGCGCTGCCTGCAACAACATCGGCCAGGTGACCTCCATCGCGCTCAGGGTCGGAGCAAATAACGGGTGGCGGCGATAATCTGCCAGCAACTGAATCGAATGACGCAGTGCCTTGCTCGGAATCGTGCCCTTGTGTGTGCAGTTACCACCAACCTGAACCTGCTGTTCCACCACAGCGACCCGCTGGCCACGCTTCGCCAGGTTCATGCTGACGCCCTCGCCTGCGGGCCCTGAGCCAATCACAATGACATCATACTGCTGATTCGACATAATCTCCCTGAATACTCACCTAAGCCAGTCTGTAAAAGAAGCAGTTTAGCATCTCTGCAGCCGGTAGCGTAGCATCATCATAACACTGAGTATGATTCAGACTGATGTGACGATCTCAATGCCAGCGTTATCCGGCTATGGTTCCCCGAGGTACGCCATAAACCCATCCGTGGGGGCTCGGCTGCGACCATCCAGGCCGCAGACGCCCTCGGAAAACCATAACCGGATAACGCCTTCCAGCTCAGGTGGCACAACCACCCTCGTGGCAACTTTCAGAATGGCACCGCGTCATTTCGTAACTGGAGTTACGCACGACACACAACAACGTCATTCTGCGCGGCAGCATCGTTGCCGTCGCAGAATCTTCCTGATTCACCCTCCAGATCTATGCAAATCCGGCACCGCTGACGATAGATTCCGCGACTTCGCTACGCTCCGCGCAGAATGACACGTATTCGCCGGATCGTAAACAGGTGCCGGGGACTGTGCCTACCTGAAAATAGCGACACAGGTGGTTGCCCCACTGCGCCTGAAGAGGCATGACCCGAGTCTGTTCTCCGAGGGCATCTGCGGCCCGGACGGCCGCAGCCGAGCCCCCACGGATGGGTTTATGGCGTACCTCGGAGAACAGACTCGGGTCATACCAACACTGAGGTTGACACTATATTGCAAGTTGCATGATTGCAGCTGTACCAACCTACACCAGTTTGAGTCGCGTAATCACAGCACAAAATACTGGACAAGTCTGCCGGACTTATCGCACAATTGTTTCCGTTTTGTTACTGTTCGCCGCACATTGTCACCTGTTCGGTACCCCGGCGCATTATGGCACGCATCCTGATCCTGAACGGCCCCAACCTGAACCTGCTCGGACAACGTGAGCCGGAAAAGTATGGGCACACCACTTTAGCACAGATTGAACAACACCTGCGCAAACAGGCAGGTCAGCAACATCAGTGTCACTTTCTGCAGACCAATTCGGAAGCCGCGCTGCTGGACCGGATACAACAGGCAGGTTCAGAACAGATTGATTTTATTCTGATCAATCCTGCAGCCTTCACCCACACCAGCATTGCATTACGGGATGCACTACTGGGTGTGCGTATCCCGTTTATCGAAATTCATCTGTCCAATATTCACGCACGTGAGGCATTTCGCCGACACTCTTATTTATCTGATATCGCCGTTGGCGTCATCAGCGGGCTGGGTGCACAAGGCTATGAGCTGGCACTCAGGGCTGCCTTACAATTCATCCACAACAGAACTTAAAGACCAGAGATTTTCATGGACATCCGCAAAATCAAAAAGCTGATTGAACTGATCAACAATTCAGATGTGACCGAACTGGAAATTCGTGAAGGTGAGGAATCGGTACGCATTAACCGGCAGAACCAGAATGTGGTTGCAACCGCACCAGCCGTCCCGGCACCAGCACCGGTCATTGCAACATCTGTCACCACAGACCATCCGGAACCTGCTACCGAAACCCAACCCACCGGACACCAGGTCAGATCACCGATGGTCGGCACTTTTTACCGCGCATCATCACCAACGACAGCAGCCTTTGTCGAGATCGGTCAGACCGTTCAGGTCGGTGACACACTGTGCATTGTCGAAGCCATGAAGATCCTGAACCCGATTGAAGCGGATCAGGCTGGCACCATCACCGACATACTGGTCGAGAACGGACAGCCGGTTGAATATAACCAACCCTTGTTTGTGATCGGATAATCCGCATGCTGGAAAAAATCGTTATCGCCAACCGGGGCGAAATCGCACTGCGCATCGTACGCGCCTGCCGCGAACTCGGCATCAATACCGTGGCCATACACTCAGAAGCTGATCGCGACCTGCTGCATGTCCGTCTCGCGGATGAGGCCGTCTGCATCGGCCCGGCACCTTCTGCCGAAAGTTATCTGAATATTCCGGCGATTATCAGTGCAGCTGAAGTGTGTGATGCGGTCGCGATCCATCCCGGTTATGGCTTTTTATCCGAAAATGCGGACTTTGCAGAACGGGTGGAACAGTCCGGTTTCATCTTTATCGGCCCGAAACCAGACACCATCCGCCTGATGGGTGACAAAATCACAGCAATTGAGTCCATGAAGGCCGCAGGCGTGCCTACCGTACCCGGTTCAGACGGCCCACTGGACGATAATGACGCACGTACCCTGCAGCTCGGGCGCGACATCGGTTATCCGGTCATTATCAAGGCAGCTGGCGGTGGCGGTGGTCGCGGGATGCGGGTAGTACATACTGAAGCCGCCCTGCTGAATGCGACATCGCTGACCCGGGCCGAAGCGGATACCGCGTTCGGTAACAGTACGGTATACATGGAAAAATATCTGGAAAACCCACGCCATATTGAAATTCAGGTGTTAGCCGATCAGCACGGACACGCCATCTATCTGGGAGAACGCGACTGTTCGATGCAGCGCCGCCACCAGAAGGTCGTGGAAGAAGCACCGGCACCCGGTATTACACCGGAACTACGGGCTGCCATCGGCAACCGTTGCGCCGAGGCCTGCCGCCAGATTGGTTATCGTGGTGCCGGTACGTTTGAATTTCTGTACGAAAACGGCGAATTTTATTTTATCGAAATGAATACCCGGGTTCAGGTTGAACACCCGGTAACCGAACTGATCAGCGGTGTGGACATTGTGAAAGAACAACTCCGTATCGCCGCCGGAGAGCCGCTACACTATACACAGGATGCGATTCAGCTGCAGGGGCATGCGATAGAATGCCGCATCAACGCAGAAGACCCGGACAACTTCATGCCGTGCCCGGGTCAGATCACGCAGTTGCATATGCCGGGCGGCCCCGGCGTACGGATCGACAGCCATATCTACAGTGGCTACCGGGTGCCGCCCTACTACGACTCCATGATCGGCAAACTGATCACCTATGGCGACACACGCGATGTTGCCATCACCCGGATGCAGGGTGCTTTATCGGAAATGGTGATTGAAGGCATCAAAACGAATGCACCACTGCAGGCTAGAATCATGCGCGACCCGGCGTTTATCGCAGGTGGTGCCAATATCCATTATTTAGAAAAAAAACTCGGCCTGTAGGCCATTGCCTATGTCATCACAAACACCTGAAAATCTGTCGCCGCAACAGGCCTGTGACCTGATGCAGGCCGATAGCCGCGCCCTGCTGATTGATGTCCGTTCCACCATGGAATACCTGTTTGTCGGACATCCGGTCGGTGCGGTACATATCCCCTGGGTAGACGAGCCCGGCTGGAAGGCGAATCCGGACTTTATCACTGACGTCCGCAAACTAGTGCCCGGTACGGCGGATGAAGAACAAACGGACGACTGCCCGCCGATTATCCTGATCTGTCGCAGCGGCCAACGCTCCCTGGCAGCCGGGCAGGCCCTGCTGGCAGCAGGCTTCAGCAACATCTCGCATATTGACGAGGGCTTCGAGGGCAACCTGAATGCACAGCATCAGCGCAGTACGCTGAACGGCTGGCGCTCACGCGGACTGCCCTGGGAACAATGCTGATCATGTCAGATCAGGAGACCCTGAAACAACAGGCAGCCATCGCTGCAATAGATTACCTGCCACAGGATGGCATCATCGGGGTCGGCACCGGCTCAACGGTGAACTACTTCATTCAGGCCCTGGCACAGATCAAGGGACGCTATCGCGGCGCAGTTGCCAGTTCAGAGGCCACTGCAGCCTTATTACAGCAACACCATATCCCGGTCATTGAACTGAACAGTGCGGGCACCCTGCCGGTATATGTGGACGGTGCGGATGAGTGTAATCCACATCGCCAGCTGATTAAGGGTGGAGGCGGCGCACTGACCCGCGAAAAGGTAATCGCAGCCGCAAGTCAGCAATTTATCTGCATCGCCGACCAGCACAAACACGTGACTATTCTGGGTGAGTACCCGCTACCGGTCGAAGTGATCCCGATGGCCCGCAGCTATGTCGCACGTGAACTGGTGAAGCTGGGAGGCAACCCGGTCTGGCGCGAGCACTATCTCACCGATAATGGCAACCCGATTCTGGATGTGCATGGCTTGGAGATTATGCAACCCGTTTCTCTGGAGCAGAGCCTCAATCAGATTGCCGGGGTGGTCAGTATCGGGCTGTTTGCACAACGACCAGCAGATATACTGATTCTGGGTTGTGATAATGGGCCGGATATTATTCGTTAACGCGCCACAGTGATAACAACACTTAGTCGACCTCTCAAGTAAAGCAAATAAGTCATTGATTTATATGGTTTTATTATGTGTTTCTCGACGAATAGGTGGGGCGGCACCGGCGACCCTGCTCCGCTCTCAATTAATTCATACCACTGTATGTGATACGCTCGGCTTGTTGCCAAGGTGTGATTCAAACTGATGTGGCGTAATAGCTGGGGCGCATAAAATTCGTTTCGGCGTTACTCGTCAGGGACTTCTCCGAGGGTCGCCAGAATACCCGTCCATGGGGGCTCGGCTGCGGCCATCCATGGCCGCAGACGCCCTCGGAGAAGCCCCTGACGGGTAACGCTCTGTGAGTCAGGTGGCACAACCACCCTCGTGGTCATTCCCACCAGAATGACACCGTGGTATGGCAAACTTTGCCAGGATGGCCCATGCTCCGGCAGCACTTCTGCGACCAGGCGTTCTGATTGGCTGCCAATCTGTCCAATCCGATCCCTGGTGCCATGGATTCCGCGATTTCGCGCGGAATGACGCGCAGCGACATATTGGCAAATAGTGTCGGCAACACACAGGAAAGGAAGCAGAAGTTCGGCGAACGAGTCTCTTCGTCCGTTTTTTTCCAGCACACACGCTGCTTGTCACGGCACTTCATGGTCGCTCGCGATAACCGGTGTCACAGATTTCGTAGTCGATGTGTGCACAGGCTGCACGATTTGAAAATAGCCACGTGGGTGGTTGCACCACTGCACTCAAACGAGGCGTTATTCTGATCTGCTCTCCGAGGGCGTCTGCGGCCCGGACGGCCGCAGCCGAGCCCCCACGGATGGGTTTACGGCGTACCTCGGAGAGCAGATCAGAATAACGCTTGCCAGAAACCTGTAGTAGCAAATCACCACATCAGTTTGAACCGCACCCCTGATCACTTGTTCGGTATCAGTGTATTTGTTAAGTCACCTTAACTACTCCCGGAGTTTTCTTAGCAATTCCGTAAGACACGACGTGATTGCGCACAGTCTCTGAGATACAGGTTCATCAGGCTTTGGTATGGAATTTCCTTTTCTTCGGCCATGCTTTTAAAATAAGCAATAGTGTCTTCATCTAGTCGGATGTTAATTTTTTTCTTCGGTTTCTGCACATAAGGATTAAGTGAAGAATCAGAAAAATCGTAATGTTCACGCATGTCGAAACTTCTCATAAATAGCACGTTCCCGTTTGTTAGCTTTACGGGCGGAAATAATACGAATCAACTCATCTGACCGAATGCAATGACACACAATCAATAATTTTGAATGAATGCTGGTACCCAGCAGAATGAAACGATCTTCTTCATCCGAGTGATCAGGATCAGCAATCAGGCGAGCGAACTGATCTGAAAAGACAGTTTTTGCCTCATCAAAAGAGATGCTGTGCTTCTGTTGATTAGAAGCATCTTTCTTATCGTCCCATTCAAATATCAAATGATCCATGAACGCAGATAACTACAGAGTGATTGCCTTCAAAGACGATAAAAACTCACAGCGTCAGTTCAGAGAGTGGGGATAAATCACATAATAAAAATAACTATTCAGCGTAAAAACTCATTATGAACCAATAGCATGAATTGGAAAGAATGGTTAGAAAAACAGGGTATCACCAGCTTAAAGATCAATGCCGGGTTCCTTGCAATGGAATGGAATCCTTCAGAGCCAGATAAGAAAGCCGCCTGGGATCTTTACGTTGAGTTGCTAACCCGAATTACAGTCCAGAAGCTGGATGATACTCATGGAGATGAACGCACTGCTCTCAGTAGCATCTACTCTCTATTCCCTACAACGCGGGAAATTATTAAAGAAAACGGTAGGGACTGTATTGAATTCACTAAATTAGCAATAGTGATACTTAACCAGAAAATCAGGCCATTCACTGCAAAGTGGCACAAAATAGCAATGGAGGACGGATTTAAAAATGAAGAGATATGCAAGACGTTTAGAGAAGAATTGTCTGATCTGCAAGAGGTTTTTAATATGTATACAAAAATGTTAGCCGATATGGCTGACGTAGAAGACTTAACCGGACTGGAGGGATAAGGAATGCCAGATTCTAGACATAAAGTGTTTATCAGTTACCACCATGAAAACGATCAGGATTACAAAGAATCTCTATTAAATGCAAATGAGAAATACGATTTATTTGATGCATCAGTTGATACAGGTGACATTGACGATGATCTTCCTGACGAAACAATTCGGAAAATCATAAGAGATGACTACCTCAGAGATAGTACAGTTACTATTTTACTTGTAGGTGTAGAAACAAAAAAAGAAAGCACATTGACTGGGAGATCTATTCCAGCATGTATGATGGCTCGGTTAATAAAAAATCAGGAGTGCTTGTTATCAACCTTCCTTCAACAGGTTGTACTCTTTGTACAGCCCCACATGGTGAAAAAGAAAAATCAGTTTATCCATCTGATGCCAATTGGACAACAGTAAATAGTAGAGCCGAGTATGAACGCAGGTATCCCGACATGCCACCAAGGATTATTGATAATCTCCTGAAAAGCAGTGCAAAAATCTCTGTTACTAGCTGGGATATTATAGCCGAAGATCTGAACAGGCTAAAATTGTTGATAGATCTCACCTATAAAGGCAGAAAATCATGTGATTATGATATGAGTCGACCAATGAGGCGAATAAATTCTTAAAATCAGCATACTATTGAGAATTTTTCAAAATACTCAGATTGACATCTGCACAAAACACACATTCAGCTCACCGCCAAGCCCTCGTTCTGAGAAGGCCCTTATGCTGAATGGGGACATTCCTGCTTAGTACAACGTCCGTAAATGATCAGGGCGTGATCATCTACCGCAAAGCCTTTCTGTGCAGCGACTGATTTCTGGTGCTGCTCAATCGTGGCATCAAAAAACTCTTCGACACGACCACATTGCTGACAGATGATATGATCGTGATGTTCACCGCGATTCAGCTCGAACACGGCCTGGCCTTCCTCAAACCGGTGCCGTTCCGCCAGACCCACATCGACAAACTGGGTCAATACGCGGTAGACGGTCGCCAGGCTGATATCCTCACCCTGTGACCGCAACAACCGATACACTTCTTCTGCCGTGAGGTGGCGTGCTTCGGCAGAGCCGAGCATCTCCAGTACCTTCACCCGGGGCAGCGTGACCTTCAGTCCGGCCTTCCGAATGGCTGCATTATCCAACACGGACTCCTTGCCTTATGTCGCACCGTCAGTTAACAGGTTCAGCTATGATCGCCAGACCAATTATACAGATGATCCTGGCCCTTGCTCTCACCGGATGTACCTCAGACGGCCTGATACGCCTGCTGGACAAGGCTGACCTGTTTTATCAGCCCACTATCATCCAGGGCGACCAGATCAGTGCGGAACAGCTGGCCGCCCTCAGACCGGGTATGTCCCGCCAGCAGGTGCGCCAGCTGCTGGGCACACCGCAGTTACAGGATCATTTTCACGCCGAACGCTGGGATTATGTCTACAGCCTCGGCACCGGCAGTCAGCCGGAAGCGATCCGTCATATCGCACTGTATTTTGAACAGAATCTTCTGGTACGCATTGCCGGGGATACCCGAAATACGGCACCGGACAATATCACTGCACCCGGTGTGACACAGGTGCCCGACCAGACAAACTGAACCCTGTGGTCTCAACGCAGCGTTCTCAGACCAGGCAACGACCTGTCGTGCTGAGCATCAGCGGACACGATCCGACCGGTGGTGCCGGGATTCAGGCTGACATCGAAACCATCCATGCCGGCGGTTGCCGTGCCTGCACGCTGGTGACTGCATGCACCACTCAGGACAGCCATGATGTGTATCAGGTGCACGCCCTGCCTGCCCCTGCACTGGCGCACCAGATGTCGGTTCTGTGTGCTGATATACCGCCGGATGTGATTAAACTGGGCCTGTTCGGTGATGCCGATCAGATCCGGACACTCAGCCCGCTCCTGCGGCAGCAGCAGGTGCCCATTGTGCTGGACCCGATCATCGCTGCTGGCGGCGGCTATGCTCTGCTCAATGATGAGATGATTGAGGCGATGCTGGATCATCTGCTTCCGTACACCAGTTTGCTGACGCCGAATCATCAGGAACTGCGGCGTCTGAGCAATCAGGATACGCCGCAGGCCGCAGTCGCACACTTACAACAACTGGGCTGTCAGCACATCCTGCTTACCGGCACGGAAGATCAGAGTACCGGAGACCTTGTGGTGCAGACTTTGTACAGCCCGGCAGCAGTGCCGCAGTATGATACCTGGGAACGCCTGCCGCACCACTATCATGGTTCCGGCTGCACTCTGGCGAGTGCTTGTGCCTGTCAGATCGCACTGGGTCAGAACATACGTCAGGCAGTACAACAGGCTCAGGCCTGTACCTGGCACAGTCTGCGCCAGGCAGATCAGCCCGGACAAGGCCAATATCTGCCAACCCGATACCCGGACATCGCTTGAGCCTGTTACGTCTTCCGGGTCATCTGCTGTTTGCCTGTTTGCTGCACCTGCTAATCGGACTCAGCCTGATACAGCAGATCAGTCTTACCACGCAACCTGCTCTGCCCTCGACACAACCCACCGCAGTTATCGTCCATCTGCAACCGGCACCTGAACCCACCACAACCCTGTCGCCACCACCTGCGCCCAAGCCTGCCCTGAAGAAAGACCGGACTCTGACACATAAAACCCGGCCACGCAGACGCCCGGCCCCGGATGTTGTGCATGACAAACAACCCGGACACATTCCTGAACCAGAACAGAACAGCCCGACATCCGGTGTCAGCAAACCAGTACCGGATGCTGTAACCGCACCAGCTGCCTTATCGCATCCGGATATTGCACCGTCTGCACGTCAGGCCTTGCAAACCACTTATCTGCAACAACTCCACCGCCTGCTGCAAAGACACCAGCACTATCCACGTCTGTCCCGTCAGCGCGGTGAGCAGGGCACTGTGGTGGTGCAGTTTGACATACAGAACGACCGTCTGCACAACATTCAGCTCCATCGCGCCTCAGCAAGTCAGCGACTGAACCAGGCCGCGCTGCGCAGCGTACATCATCTGGATGGTGTATTACCACCCTTGCCCGCTGCGCTCAGCAACCGACCCTGGTCCGTCAGGGTGCCCATCATCTACCAGCTGCACTGAGCAGGCAACGGGGACTTCGCAGAATCTAAGTGCCAGCGACAGATATCCCGTCAATCAGCCAGGAACCTGTATCTGTACTGCCCGGATAATGATTATCCGTACCCACCGCCTGTAACTGCCGGTACATGTCGCGCAGATTACCCGCTATCGTAATCTCAGAGACCGGATACTGCACCTCACCCTGTTCCACCCAGAAGCCTGTCGCACCCTGCGAATAATCCCCTGTCACCGGGTTAGTACCCTGCCCCATCAGTTCGGTCACGATCAGTCCCCGATCCATCTGCTGCACCAGTGTTGCAAAATCCTGTCCCGTACTGCCGATACGCAGGTTGCGGACACCGCCGGCATTACCAGTCGTTGGCTGATTCAGTTTGCGACCCGAATAACTGTCCAGAATATAGCCACGCAATATCCCGTCACTGACCAGTGCCCGGTGCTGCGTTGCCACACCTTCATAATCGAACGAGGCACTCGCCAGGCCACGTACCAGCAGTGGATCTTCCGTTATCGTCACCCAGTCGGGAAAGATCTGCTGATCCAGCGCATCCAGTAAAAAGCTCGCCTGACGATACAATGCCGGGCCCTGAATGGCACCGCACAGACTGTGCAACAAACCAGTCGCCATATCCGGCCGGAACAACACCGGACACCGCAGACTGGGCAACCGGCGACTACCGAGCCGGGCCAGGCTGCGTTGTGCTGCCTGCTGACCGATGGCCGTCACGTCAGCCAGCTCAGTCGGAACACGTGCTGTGTCATACCAGTAATCCCGCTGCATCTCGTCACCATCCTGGGCGAGTACAGTACAACTCAGACTGTGCTGCGTACCCGGATACCCGCCAACAAAGCCATGCGTGTTACCATAGACAAATAAATGCGCTCCTGTCTGTACACTGGCCCCTTCCGAATTTGTCACTTTCGCGTCATAATCCAGTGCTGCAGCCTCGCAGGCACAAGCCAGCTCACCGGCCTGCACCGCATCCAGCTGCCAGGGGTGATCCAGATCCAGATCCGGTACCTGCGTGGGCATCCGTGCCGGGTCTGCCAGACCCGCCGCCGGATCCTCTGCCGTATAGCGTGCAATCCGGCAGGCCGCCGCAACTGTCTCCTGAATCGCCTGTGCACTGAAGTCCTGAGTACTCGCACTACCTTTGCAACACCCCCGGTATACCGTTACACCAAGACTTTTTTCAGTCACATGTTCGATCGTTTCAACCTCGCCCAGCCGGGCAGTCACGGCTAAACCGTTTTCCTGATGTACCGCCGCTTCCGCACTGTCTGCCCCCTGCCGACGCGCTTCGGCCAGTAAGTCTGCCACTAATGTCTGCAATTGTGCTGCCTGCATATTATTTCCTGAAAAAAACTGTTCGATGACCAGAGACTGACCATGGCTTATACACTCATTTTATACGACAGCCGACAGGGCGCAACTGCTGCGCTGGCACAACAGATCGCGATCGGTGTGGAAGCCGGCGGGCTGGAGGCCCGACTGCGCACGGTACCCGCTGTGTCTGCCACTTGTGAGGCCACCACACCGGCCATCCCGGCAGAAGGGCCACCATATGCGACGCTGGACGATCTGCGTAACTGTCAGGCCCTGGCACTCGGCAGCCCGACCCGGTTCGGTCAGATGTCGTCGGCCCTGCAACGCTACTGGGAAGGCACCAGCGAGCTCTGGCTCGCCGGTGCACTGAGCGACAGACCCGCTGCCGTCTTTACCTCCAGCAGCAGCCTGCACGGCGGACAGGAAAGCACCCTGTTATCCATGATGGTGCCATTATTACATCACGGTATGCTGATTACCGGACTGCCCTACAGCGAGCCCGGTCTGTCCACCACCACCACCGGCGGCACACCCTATGGTGCCTCGCATGTTGCTGGCCCGTTCAATGACCAGCCAGTAAGTGCCGATGAAACGGCACTGTGCCGGGCCCTCGGCCAGCGTCTGGCCCGTATCGCCAGTCAGCTGCAGATCAAGGCGTGCTGAACAGACCTCGCACATGGGCATGAGCGAACAGCTGCCATTACCACTGACATTGCCGGAACACAGCACACTAGATAACTATATCTTCGGCAACAACCAAGCCCTGCAGGACTTATTGCAGCAACAGCGTGAACAACGCAACCAGCCCCTGATCTATCTGACTGCCTCTCCCGGCACCGGTCGCACCCACCTGTTGCTGGGTCAGTGCCTGGCAGCACAGCAACACGGCCTGCAGGTCGCCTACCTGCCCTGCGCACAACACACACAATGGCATCCGAACCTGTTGCAGGATCTGACCCAGCTGGATCTGGTCGCACTGGACGACATCCATTGTCTCGCCAGTCAACCAGACTGGGAAGCCGCACTGTTTCACCTGTACAATCAGGCCCGCGATCAGCATTGTCAGCTACTGGTCAGTGCAACCGCAGGAGCCCGGGCATTCCGCCTGCCAGACCTGCGCAGTCGCCTGCGCGCCGGCATCACCTACCGGCTCAGACCGCTCACTGACCCGCAACAGGTACAATTGCTCGACCAGCTGGCGACCCGCCAGGGCCTGTCACTACCCGCTGCAGTCAGTCATTATCTGCTGCGGCACTATACCCGTGATACCCATCAGTTCGTGACCCTGATGCAACATCTGAATCAGGCCTCACTCAGTGCCGGACGGCCCCTCACGGTACCGTTTGTGCGTGCTCAGCTTAACCAACTTCAGGAATCCGTATGTCAATCCAGCGTGCCCTGCTCAGTGTCTCAGACAAAACCGGCATAGTCCGGCTGGCGCAGGACCTCACAGCTGCCGGGATAGAGATCCTGTCTACCGGTGGTACGGCAGACGTATTACGCGAACACGCCATTCCGGTCACTGAAGTGAGCGATTACACCGGTTTTCCGGAGATGATGGCAGGCCGGGTCAAGACGCTGCACCCGAAGATCCATGGTGGCATTCTGGGACGGCGCGGGATTGACGACCAGGTGATGCAGACCCACGACATCGGCCCGATAGACCTGGTCGTGGTCAACCTGTACCCGTTTCAGGCGACAGTTGCCAGACCAGACTGTGACCTGCCACTGGCAATTGAACAGATTGATATTGGTGGCCCCACCCTGCTGCGCGCTGCGGCCAAAAACCATGCCGCAGTGACTGTCGTGGTTGATCCGGCAGATTATCCCCGGATTCTGGATGAAATGACGCAACATCAGGGCAACACCACGCCAGCCACCCGCTCTGACCTGGCAGCGAAGACGTTTGCGCATACCGCACAATACGATGGTGCCATTGCAGATTATCTGGGAGCACGCGATGCCACGGGTCAGACCCAACCGTATGCCCGCACCCTGAATCTGCAATACCACCACGCAGCCACCCTGCGCTATGGCGAAAATCCACATCAGTCAGCGGCATTTTATGTCCGGTCTGACCAGCCTGAAGCCTGCGTCGCAACCGCGCAACAACTACAGGGCAAGGCACTATCGTATAACAATATTGCCGATACAGATGCTGCACTCACCTGCGTCAGGTCATTCACTGACACAGCGGCCTGTGTCATTGTGAAACACGCGAACCCGTGCGGTGTCGCTTGTGCCACAGACCTGCAGACTGCCTATGAACTGGCCTGTCGCACCGATCCGGAATCGGCTTTCGGCGGCATCATTGCGTTCAACCAGACGCTGGATGCGACAACGGCACAGACCATCATCGAACGCCAGTTTGTCGAGGTGATCATCGCACCTGCTGTCACAGATGCTGCCCGTACCTGCCTGGCGCGTAAAAAAAATCTGCGGTTACTGGTCTGCGGCACCTGGCCTGCGACACCCGCACCGCGCCAGAGCCTGAAGCAGGTTCAGGGTGGCGTTCTGCTACAGGACGAAGACGTGTCCCTGTATCAGGATCTGACCCTGGTGACTGAACGTGCGCCCAGTGCAGCTGAACATCAAGATCTGATATTTGCCTGGCAGGTCGCGAAATTCGTCAAGTCGAATGCTATTGTGTATGCCCGGGATCAGGCGACCCTCGGCATCGGTGCGGGTCAGATGAGCCGGGTCAACTCAGCCCGGATCGCGGTTGACAGGGCCAGTCAGGCCAAGCTGTCCGTTGCCGGTGCAGTCATGGCCTCGGATGCGTTTTTTCCGTTCCGCGATGGTATAGATCATGCCGCAGCAGCGGGCATTACTGCGGTCATCCAGCCTGGCGGTTCAAAACGTGATCATGAAGTGATCGCTGCGGCCAATGAACACGGCATGAGCATGTTGCTGACAGGTATGCGCCATTTCCGGCACTAGGAGATGCCTCTGACAATCTTTACACACGCAGCATCCACGACAACTTTTTCGACCCGGGCGGAGATTCGATCCTGAGCACCCGGATCGTCGGCCTGGCACCAAGCCGATGCCTTCCGGCACCAGACGATCGCCGCACTCGCCCTCATCGTACAGCCGGTTCCTGGCCGAACAAGGTCCAGCCGGGGCACCGTGCCGCTCACCCCGACCCCAGGCCGACTTTCTGGCCCGCAATACCTGAGCAGCCAGCGAGCTACCCAGGTTAAGTTACTTAAATGGTGCGAAATTATCAGACCACCACCGTAAAGACACGATACAAAGTAGCGCATGAGAAACAGATCTTCGGAAGGGTTATTTAGTCGCTGATATGATGCAACAAAGCATGTTACAATCAATCTTTGATAGAAAAAAACCGCAGCTTTAACAGGCTGCAAATCTCAAAAACAGGAGAAAGCTATGTCCGAGGAAAAACAACAATCTTCCGTGAAACCTTGGAAAGAATGGCAGGAAGGGCAGTCTGCCAATCCGCAATTCGGCATCCTGTCGAAGCTGAACGGTGTCTGGGTCAACTGGAAGGGCGGCCCTACGGGACTACACACCACTCCCATGCCATCGCCCGGCACGTCTTCGGAAACGATTTTTGGCGTCTTCCATTTCAAGGCTCAGGAGTACAGAGAACAACTCAGGTTTACCCAGGTCAATGCCCCTGTCCGCAACCGTGCCGGGTCTAATGAGCAGTTCAACGGTGCTGTCAAGTACGAAACCGCGATCGTTGACAACCAAGGCGACCTTCAGCACTTCGAAAACGGGATGTACCTGTGGCTGGGTGACAACCAGATGCCTTGGCAACCGGGAAACCCGTACCAGAAACCGCCGACCATGTTCAGTCACCGATCGGATGCGAACTCAGTGCAGACAGATGGTGCTGAACCTGTGTTGGGTGCGGGGCAACTCGGCCCTCAGTTTGTGCCGCCCCACTCAATCTCGCGTTCTGGTGTGATTCCCCACGGTACAACCATCCACCTGACCGGTAATGTAACTGAACACAATAATACCGAGAGTAAAGAACCACCCATCGCTGAACTCTGGCAACCAGAGTTTCTGTCTGTGTCGGCAACCATGGGCATTAACCTCGACCCCAAAAAAGGAGAACCCGACCTGATCAAACCGAAGTCGTGCGACCCGAAGAAAGCGCTCGAAGAGCGCAACAAGAAACCAGACTGGACGAAACTTTCTCGCGAAAAACAAGCTGGCGGCGGAGTCAACAGTGGACGGGCCTACTTCGAGAAAATTTTTAACTACAACCAGTTCGGTGCCAGTTTCCCGTACACGGTACAACCGAACCTGAAGTTGATTGACGCTAACCGGAAGTTGATTGAAAAAGGCAACCCAAAGAATAAACCATCGTTCGGAAAATACAACTTGATTGAACTGGACTCAGTCCACCCAACAGGTGTTCAGGGTGCCGTAGCCAACAACGTGATGATTGAGCGCTACTGCCGGGTCGCCCGGATGCGCTTCCGCATGTGGTTGGAAGAAATCGTTGATGAACGAGGAAATTCGATTGACCAGCTACAGTACGAGCAGATTGTGGACTTTGAATTCATGTTTGGCTCGAATGGCGAGACGACGCTATGGCCTCACATCCAGGTCAACACGCTGCGACGCGAGCAAGACATTCCGATAGACGAACGTCTGCCGCCAATCCATTTACCGACCAAGGCCACTGAGGAAGCTTCTGAAGGTCCGGAGCCCGTCGTTTGTTCAATGAATCACACTCGCGATTGAACCTGAGCCGAAAACCGTCTCTGATGGCAGGCAGGTAAGCAACATACAGGAGAAAAAGAGGGGGCAGGCAACAACAGTTGCCTGCCCTTTTCTGTTACAGCTTACAGCAGTCTTTCCAGTCTGTCCGGCAGTGTTGCCAATCTATTTTGCAGTAGTCTAATAACAACTCTTCTTTGTTCCGGGCTAAGATAATCAGACAAATGGAGGTGAATTGGGGCACATGCTTCTGTGACCAGAGCATCCGACATTCTGACGCCAACTCAAACGTTAAAGCGGAAATGGACGACATCGCCATCCTGTATGCGATAGTCCTTGCCTTCCAGCCGTAACCTGCCAGCCTCTTTTGCACCCTGTTCACCCTGACACGCGACATAATCATCATATGCAGTCACTTCCGCACGGATAAAGCCACGCTGAAAATCGGTATGAATCACCCCGGCTGCTTCAGGTGCTGTCGCACCAACCGGTACAGTCCAGGCATGCACTTCCTTCGGCCCGGCGGTAAAGTAGGTCTGCAGCCCCAGCAACTCATGTCCGGCGCGCACCAGCCGGTTCAACCCCGGTTCAGTCAGGCCCATATCGGCCAGAAATTCTTGTTTTTCATCATCTTCCAGTAAGGCAAGCTCTGCCTCCAGCGCGGCACAGACCGGGATGACCGGCGCACCCTCCTCAGCCGCATGGGCCTGCACCGCACTCAGATGCGGATTATCGGTGAAGCCCGCATCATCCACATTCGCCACATACAGCACACGTTTATGCGTCAGCAGATGGAGCGGTTGAATTAACCCCTGTTCCGTCTCATTCAGCACCAGCGTACGCACTGGCAGACCCTGGTCCAGATGCGCCTGCACACGTTGTAACAACGCCTGCTGTGCCAGTAACGCCCTGACGCCGGTCTTTGCCTGTTTCTGCACCCTCGCCAGTGCCTTATCCACAGTGTTCAGATCGGCCAGCGCAAGCTCAGTACTGATAACTTCAATGTCTGAAATCGGATCAACCTGTCCGGCCACATGCACGATGTTGTCGTCGCTGAAACAGCGCACCACCTGCGCTATCGCATCCGTTTCGCGGATATGCGCCAGAAACTGATTACCCAGCCCCTCTCCCTGCGCCGCACCCGCCACTAAACCAGCAATATCGACAAACTGCATGCTGTTCGGGATACAATGTTGCGGCCTGACCAGACCAGCCAGTATCTCCAGACGTGGATCCGGCACCGGCACCACACCGACATTCGGATCTATCGTGCAGAAAGGATAATTTTCCGCTGCAATAGCCGCCTTCGTCAGCGCATTAAACAAAGTCGACTTGCCGACATTCGGCAGACCGACAATCGCACAGGCAAATCCCACCGACTATCCCGTCGCGTGCACTGCCAGCCTGGCTTCACTGCACCGGGGTGCTGCGAAGACAACCGGCTCATCCGGGTGTACCGGTTCCGGTCTGCTGGCTGCTGGCTGCTCAGGCAGATTAAAACGAGCATCCGGGCGGAAAAACTGCCCGCGTCTGCCCTGAGAAAAATCGTATTCAGCCTTCATAACACTTCCTCGTATTGTTGACGTTCCTGTTTGGTAGCAGGCCTGGCAGAGATAATACGCACACTGGCCTGATGGGTATCCATATCAACATGGGTGTGCACTACCAGTAACGTTCTGCGGTGGTCGACGCGACCAATTGTGACCCAGCGATCAGCATGCTGTTCGTCAGGAATTGATACCATCAGCGGATCGCGAAATACTGTCGTTGCCTGCTCGAAACTGACCCGATGTTTACGTTGATTGCTGGCTGCCTTATGTGGATCCCAGTTGAAATGATACTGAAATAACGTCTGCATTATAACTCTATGCTCCGATCCCTGTTGATGGCATACCGCGCAGAGCACCTCCTGAAACCTGTCATTCTGCGCGTAGCGCAGAATCTATCTGCACCTCAGGCTGTGGATTCTGCGACTTCGCGTGGAATGACACGCAGGTAGGTTTTCAGAGATAGCCTGACATTTTAACCGCTGAGGAAACTGCTTTGTCCGTTATCACACGCTTCGCACCCAGTCCGACCGGTTACCTGCACCTCGGCGGTGCCCGAACCGCTCTGTTCTCATGGTTGTATGCCCGTCAGCAGGGTGGCCACTTTATCCTGCGCATTGAGGACACGGATCAGGCCCGCTCCAGTGAGGCCGCTGTACAGGTAATCCTGGCCAGCATGGACTGGCTGGGCCTGGAGCAGGATGCTGAACCTGTGTATCAGACCCACCGCTTCGCGCGTTATGACGAGGTCATCAGCCAACTGCTCGCTGCCGGACTGGCATATCGGTGTACCTGTTCTCCAGAACGGCTGGCGGCCCTGCGCGCTGAACAACTGGCTGCGAAACAAAAACCCCGGTACGACGGACTGTGCCGGACCCGCCAGGTAGCAGCAGAACAACCGCATGTGGTCCGCTTCCGTCAGCCGGAAACCGGCGATGTCGGATTTACTGACCAGGTGCGCGGTGCCATCCGGGTACAGAACCAGGAACTGGACGACCTGATCCTCCGCCGCACCGATGGCACACCCACTTATAACCTGACCGTGGTGGTGGATGATCATGACATGGGCATCACGCACGTGATTCGTGGCGATGATCATATCAATAACACACCACGCCAGATCCACCTGTATCACGCACTGGGCTGGGACAGCCCGACCTTTGCGCATATCCCGATGATCCTCGGCGAAGACGGCAGTCGCCTGTCCAAACGGCACGGTGCCATCAGTGTACTGCACTATCGCGAGGCTGGTTTTCTGCCGGAGGCGATGCTGAACTATCTGGCCCGCCTGGGCTGGTCGCACGGTGATCAGGAAGTCTTCAGCCGGGATGAACTGATACAACACTTCAGCTTAGCAGCAGTGAATACCGCCCCGGCCAGCTTTAATCTGAAAAAACTGCTCTGGCTGAACCAGCATTATCTGAAGACCGCAGAGACGACACGTCTGGCTGAGTTATTGCTGCCACACCTGACTGCACTCGGGATTCACACCAGCGCAGATACAAAGTTGCATTCAGTGATCGCCGCACAGCGGGAACGGGCTGACACGCTGGCAGAACTGGCGCGTATCTCGGCCTTTTATTATCAGGACGCTGCCACCTTCGAGCCGAAGGCAGCCAGAAAGGCCTTTAAGGGCAACCCGGTGCCGATACTACAACAGGTACAGGAACGTCTGGCGGCACTGGATACCTGGCAACAAGCTGCCATTCACCAGGCCATCGCAGATACCGTGGCAACACTGAAGGTCGGATTCGGCAAGGTCGCATTACCCCTGCGGGTGGCGGTGACCGGTGGCATGCCCTCCCCGGAACTGGACCTGACCCTAACGCTGGTAGGTCGCACCGCAACGCTACGGCGCATCGTACACGCCATCACTTATCTGCAGGAATCTGAAACATGAGGATGCCTCTGAAAACATCGTGAGCGAAACCACGTATCATTCTGCGCCCTGTTCAGACACTTCAACTGCATCCTGAGGAATCAGATGCTGCAGACGCCGCCGGAAGGATTCAGTGGCCTGTAACAGATGCGTGCGCTGACTGATCGCACGAGGAGTGATCAGAATCAGCAATTCGGTCCGATCCTGATGATCTGCGGTGGTACCGAATAAATGACCGATCAGCGGCAGACGATGCAGACCGGGAATGCCCGCGGCAGAACGATCCTGATGATTCTCAATCAGGCCGCCCAGAACAATTGTATCGCCACTGTTGACCGCAATGGTGCTGCTGATCTTACGGGTCTGAATACGTGGTGTGAGCGGGTCAGCATTATTCGCGCCGGGCACCAGGCTGGCCTCCTGTGACACCTGCATAATCACCAGACCACCCGCATTAATGCGCGGTTTCACCTTCAGCATGACGCCAGTCTGACGGTATTCGATGCTATTGATGATATTCGCATCGGTCGTAGTCGCCTGCTGCTGTTGCGTTGAGACCGGCACCTCATCCCCCACCTGAATCAGTGCCTCCTGATTATTCAGTACCAGCAGAGTCGGCGATGCGACAATGCTCAGCTGGCTTTCGATCGCCAGAGTATTCAGCACCGCCCGCACTACATTGCCACTTCCGCGGAACGCATACGCAAAGCCCGGCGTCAGTGGACTGATGCCACCGCTGCCCAGATCCAGCGTACCGAGTCCGCTGTAATCACTATCAATCTGATTGGAAAAAAACCACTCCACGCCATACTGCAACTTATCATTCAGCGACACCTCAGCAATCGTCACCTCAACCAGAACCTGCATCGGACTGACATCCAGTTGTTTCAGTGCCTGCAGAATGTGCTGATAGGTGGTTCCATCGGTCAGAAACAATAACGCATTATTCGGTTCGTCCGCAATGATACGCACCGCAACCCGGTCACTGCGTGATGCGGCGGTACCCGGACTGACCGTACCAACCTGCACAGGTTGCAGACCGGGTGCCAGGGCCACTCCGGGTGGCCCCTGCGGCTGAAATACCTGATTCAGCATCGCAGCCAGATCAACCGCCTTGCCATGCTGTACCCGGTATACAAACAACTGCTGACCGACACGACCCTGGGCCTGATCCAGCCGCTGTACCCAATCCCGTACCAGTGCCAGATACCTGGCGCGTGGCGTTACCACCATCAGACCGTTCAACCGTTCAATCACCATCAGGCGCACCAGACCCTTCATCAGGCCTGAGTCCTTATCATTCAGCAGTTGTTCCAGTTCATCCGCCAGCGTCTTTGCATCAACAAAATCAGGCACAAACAGGGCAACCGACATACCACGCATCCGATCCACATCAAACAGATGGATCATCTCCAGCAACCGACTCATCTCCGGACTGCTGGCTGCGAGTACCAGCAGATTGCGCTGCGTATCCACCCGTACCAACTGATGCGCACCCTGCGCAAATGGCTCCAGGATCTGCGCCATTTCATCGGCAGCCACAAAGCGCAGAGGCACCACCCGCACACTGAAGCCACTCGGTAACGGGAGATGCGAATCCCCCAGTTGCGGCTGCCGCACACCACTGATCGCCTGATTCAGCGGCACCACCTGATACAGGTCGTCCTGTACAACCAGGGCCGCCTGATGCATCCGCAGCAATAACTCCAGCAGAGGCACCAGATCAGCGCGTGCCAGCGGCTGACTGGTCTGCATGGAAATTGTACCCTGCACACCCGGATCCAGCACATAATTCAGCTTGAGCATATCGCCCAGCACGATCTTCACCACACCGGGCAGGCTGGCATTGTGGAAATTCAGAGTGATGGCACCGTCAGACTGAGCTGCATCCGTGATCGCATGTGGCTTAGCAGTCAACTGGTCGGAGCCGGGACGATAAAAGCCGGGTGACGGATCGGTCCGGGCTGGCGGTGAGGTGGCCGGTGCGGCGTCGGTGGGACTGGCTGGTGCAGTGGGTTGGGCAGAGGCGGCTTGCGGGGATGGCAGGGGTGGGCGAATAACCTGACGTGGCGTACAGGCGACCAGCAGGCTGATGAGGATGCTCAGACCGGCCAGCAGGATAACCGAATTACGGAGACGGTCGGGTGGTCTCATCAGGAACATCATACAGCTGCATCCGGTGTTGTTGCTCATTGGCCATCAACACAATCTCGTCAGAACCTATCTGTATCAAGCGCCAGCCGTCAATCATATCCCCCGGGGCCAGCACCTGTTCTTTACCCCGGTGAGAAACCAGCAACACCTTACGCTGGTGCAGACCATCTGACAGAATCGCGGTCAGCTGCACACGTGGTGGAGCGGGCCTGGCGGGTGCTGATGGGGTCTGTGTAACGGCGGCTGGCTCCGGCAGACGCCGGTCAGCAAAAAACACCGGACGTTGCACGATGGCGGCAAACCGGCTCAATGGTACCGACGAGATCGTCGGAAGCTCAGGCTGAGGCAACTCAAGCACCGGGGCAACCGGCTGATCCACCGTGATCCGGGCCGGATCGCGCATCAGCTCAACACCGCCCCAAGCCAGAATCACCAGCAGGATACTCCACAACACGATCATGCCGGTGGGAACGCAGCAGACTGATCCGGGGGACGCAGACCGAACAACACCAGGCGCACAGATAATAATGACTGAGCGGAGCGGGGCCGGGTCTGAATATGTACCTGATCGAAAAATAACAACGGCTGATGCCGGGCCAGCGTATGCACCAGAACCTGTAAACCAGCTACGCTGATCAGGCAATCCAGTTGCAAAGAGACAGGTTCCAGCACCGGGTCCTGCTGTATTGGTAGTACCCGGGTGCTCAATACCTGGCCACCCTGACGGGTGACCTGCTACGGACTGCCTGCGCCCGAAAGTGAGTCGCAATGCGTCATCTGATGCCGGCAGCTGATCCGGTTCACAGGCTGCTGCCGGTGAGATATGAGGAAACTGATCCAGACACGAGCGTAATGTCTTATGCGGTATGGCAAGCAGCCAGGCCATGAGTCTTTTTTGTGCCGTATCACGTTGCCGGACACCGCTGAAAAAGACCACCTCATCGGCGGTGAAGGGTGTCAATTGCGGGATCTGAAAACTGATGGCCTGGCGCAGATGTTGCTCGGCAGCGAGCGGCAGAATGACCTCGGATAACACATAATGCGACGGCGGAATCTGTAAGATCAGATGACTGGGTGAACGCGGCAGTTGTGCAATAAACTGATGCAGTGCCGTATGATCCGTCGGGACATCTGAGTCAGAAAGTCTGTCCGGGCCAGGAATCGTATCTTTGTGTATCTGTGCATGATAGGTCAGGGTACCCTCTGCGGTCAATTGCAGATGCAGAACACCAACAATTCCCGCTGAAAAGTTGGTTGAGCGTCGCGAAGTGGTTTTTGAGGCGT
>CAWUJM010000011.1:0-39770 GCA_963922685.1 uncultured Gammaproteobacteria bacterium
GTTTGAATCGCACCCCTGATCACTTGTTCGGTATCAGTGTATTTGTAAGTCACCTAAGCTACACTGCCCTGCATGTCCAGTGGTCTGATCAGGGTCGCTTTTTCACTGACAGGTACCGGCTCAGTCAGCACCACGGGTGCCAGTGCTGTGGCCTGTCTGGCTGCCTGAATACGTTCAGCACTGACGGGACGGTAAAAGGTATCCCGGACCTGACATGGCCGGTGCAGGGACTGACTGATATCAATCAGTTGTTGTAATGCCATTTCCTGGCCATGTTCTGCTCCGGCCGCACGGGTGATGGATTCATTCATCAGTGTGCCACCCAGATCATTCGCACCACACTGCAGTGCCAGGCGGGCACCGGCGGCCCCCATCTTGACCCAGGATGTCTGGATGTTGGCGATCTGGCCATGCAGCGCAATACGTGCCACGGCATGTACCAGAAGACATTCCCGCAGGGTCGGGCCGCAACGGGCCTTTTTTTTCCGGTAGATCGGTGCGCCCGGAGCGACAAAAGGCAGTGGTACAAATTCAGTAAATACGGCTGTTTCAGCCTGCAGATCGCGAATAGCGAGCAGATGATGTGCCCAGTGCCGGTACTGGTCCACATGCCCGAACATCATTGTTGCGGTGGCCCTCAGCCCCACCTGTTGTGCCTGACGCATAATGTCCAGCCACTGGGCTGTATTGATTTTATCGCTGCACAATTCGGCCCTGACTTCATCATGTAAAATTTCTGCTGCCGTCCCCGGCAGGCTCGCCAGGCCAGCCTGTCTGAGCTGGCTCAGATAGTCTGTGATGCTCAGATCCGCACGGGCCGCGCCATGCCAGACTTCCAGTGGCGAGAAGGCATGGACATGGATGTCAGGTGCCGCCTGTTTTACTGCTTTAATAATATTCAGATAGGTTGCTGCATTGTAGGCCGGGTGGATGCCGCCCTGCATACAGACTTCTGTGGCGCCACGTTCCCAGGCTTCAGCTGTCCGCCGTTGTATTTCATCCAGCGCGAGATCGTAAGGTCGGCCGCGCAGATCTTCAGCCAGTTTTCCTTTGGAAAAGGCGCAGAACTGACATTTGAAATAACAGATGTTGGTGTAGTTGATGTTGCGGTTGACCGCAAAGGTCACGGTATCCCCGGCAACCTCTCTGCGCAGGGCATCGGCGGTCTCACACACCTGAGAGAAATCGGCACCACGGGCCTGGAAGAGTCGTACCAGCTCGGCCTCTGCAGGCCGGTAACAGCCGTCAATCTTTGCCAGAATCGTGCTGATTTCCGGGTCGGTGTGGCCAGTCTGCCTGAGCGTGAAGTCGCTCGGCAGTGTGTCTGTCGTGCCGGTCAGCCAGGCATCTTCACGCACGTAACCTTCTGCATCAACCTGTTTTAATACGGCAGGTCGCAGGGTCGGATCCAGCCAGGTGCGGAGGTTCAGCGCATAGGTCGGGTAGATCGTCAGCCGCTCGCATAGGTGTTTGCCGACACGACGTGTTGCTGCTGCGAGCGTGACGATATCCGGCCAGGGGGGCTCCGGATTCACATAATCCGGCGTGACGCCACCCCAGTCATTGATGCCCGCTCCAACCATGTCTTCCAGTACACCCGGACTCAGGTTCGGCGGGGCCTGAATGGTCATCCGGGTACCGAACAGGATTCGTGCTATTGCGATAGTCCACAATAATTCGTGCAGATCCGGTTCCGGATGCCGGGCCATTTTTGTATCCGGCCTGGCCCGGAAGTTCCGGATGATGATTGCCTGAATATGTCCGTACTGCTGCTGGAGTCTGCGAATCGCCAGCAGTGACTCAATCCGTTCCCGGCGCGTTTCTCCGCTGCCGATTAAGATGCCGGTGGTAAAGGGAACCTGTTGTTCTCCTGCCAGCCGGAGGGTTTCCAGTCGGACCTCCGGATCTTTGTCCGGCGAACCATCACGGGGCTGGTCTTTTGCACACAAGCGGGCTGATGCTGATTCCAGCATCAGCCCCATAGAGGCAGATACCTGGCGCAGCTGGCGCATTTCTGCAGCGTTCATACAGCCCGCGTTGATGTGTGGCAGCAGACCCGTTTCTGCAAACACCTGCTGCGCAACCTGTGCCACATACTCCAGTGTGCTGGCAAAGCCCATGTCAGCCAGTTGTCTGCGTGCTGCTGAGTAACGTAATTCCGGTTTTTCTCCCGGAGTGATCAGCACTTCCCGGCAGCCTTGTGCCGCAGCTGTACGACACAGTGCCAGTACCTCTGCAAGCGACATGTAGTCCTGACTGATCAGCCCGGGGGTCTTTGCAAAGGTGTCGTAACGGGACACATCGCTGCACAGACGGGTCAGTGGTATGCATACCTTGCGGGAATAGCTGACCTTGTTCTGAAAACCACGATCGCGCAGCGCGCTGGCTGCGTCACGTAGTCGTGGCCAGGCATCGTAACCGGCCAGGGTGAGGGCCTGTGCATCGCTGATTGCCTCCGGCGGATCATCTGTATCTCCCAGCAGGATATGGACCGGCTGCTCTGCTGGTTGTTGTTTATTCACAATGGGGTGCCTGCCGTTTGCAGATGTTCTGTATCAGCTGAATCCATACACGTCGTTTGGATATGCGTAACGATCCACCAGAGGTTATGCGTAATCATCAGAACCACTTGATCAGCACCCGGGCCTGGCGCTGCCGGTCATAACTGGCCTGACGGGCAGGCGGCAGTTGTTCCGGTGTTGCTGCCTGAAAGCCACGTTCAGCAAACCAGTGTGATGTCCGGGTGCTCAGCACAAATACACCGCGCAGTCCCTGAGCCTTCGCCTGATGTTCCACTGCATCTGATAATTGCGTCCCCAGACCGGATTTATTATGCTGCGGGTCCACCGCCAGACAGGCCAGTTCTCCCAGGCCATCTGCCGGAAAAGGATACAGTGCGACACATGCCAGCAGACTGTGATCGTGTTCCATGACCAGAAAGTACCCGATATCCCGCGCAATATCTGCTGGTGAACGCTGAATGAGCCGGTCGCTCCGGGTGAACGGTTGTGTCAGTTTCAGCAGGCGCGGCAGGTCGTCCACTGTGGCCTGACGTATCCGTTCCAGCGGTGTCGCAGTCACCAGCAGACCGGTACCTTCCTGCGTAAATAATTCGCTTAATAAGGCACCATTCATCTGCTGATCCAGCACATGAATGCGTGCCACACCGTGATGTGCGGCCTGGCAGGCATTCTGCAGCACCTGCTGGTGTTCGGTGGTCAGCGTCTGGGTTGCCATCAGTGCGGTGATTTCATCCGGCAGAAAATGGGTTTTATCTGCTGTCAGTGCAGTCGTCACATGCCCTGCAGTCAGGTAAATCAGTTTATCTGCCGACAGTGCCTGTGCCACTGCGGCAGCGGCATCGCGTGTGTTCAGATTAAAGATTTCACCGGTCGGCGCATAACCCAGTGGTGGAATCAGCACAATCTGGTGTTGCTGCAGACTCAGCTGCAGTCCGTCCACATCGACCCGCCGCACGGTCCCGGTGTGCTGAAAATCCACCCCATCTATCACACCGACCGGCTGAGCGGTAATAAAATTACCTGAGATGACCCGCAGCCGGGTGCCTGCCATCGGCGAGTCCGTCAGCCCCAGTGATAATTGGGCTTCAATATCGGTCCGCACCATACCGGAGGCGGCCTTGATACAATCCAGTGCTGTCGTATCGGTCACCCGCAATCCCCGCACAAACCGGGCAGACTGGCCGGCCTGAGCAAGACAGGCGTCAATCTGTGGTCGCACACCGGGCACTAATACCAGCTTCACACCCAACCCGTTCAGCAGCGCAATATCGTGTATCAGTGTCCTGAAGCAGGGCGGATCGTTCAGCACTTCACCGCCAAAAGACAGTACCATCGTACAGCCCCGGTGGGCATGAACGTACGAAGTTGCCTGACGGAACCAATCGACAAACATATCACGTTGTAACGGAAACCGGTGATTCATCACGATCAGATCAGTCAGTCGTCAGAGGGCGCACTGAGTCCGGGACAATCTGTGCATCAAATGTCTGCTGCAGGGCCTGAACGACCGGATCCTGCCGGATACTCTGCTCCGCTGCCTGCTGGCGTTCAGCCTGCGCAGCTGTCTGGCGAGCGGCGGGCGAATCCACCGTCTGTTCCTGTGCGACCAGCAGGCGCAGCTTCAGTGCTGCACCATAGTAATCCTGCAATGCCTGCTGCAATTTCTGTTCACTACGCGAACCGATCAGAGAGGCCATCTGCGGCTGCACCAGCAGGTGTAATATTTTGCCATCCCAGTTCTGTAGTGTCGCATGTTGTGCCAGTTGCTGCGTCATCCCGACCAGAGATAATTGTGGCACAATCTGGTGCCAGTCACCGAAATCGGTACCGGATGCAGGCGCAGAGGGGGAGGGTGCAGGTTTTGTCGGTGGTTGCTGCCTGATGGGTGGTGCCGATGGTTCGGGTCGTGTTGTTGCTGCGGCAGGCCGGAAGGCATGCATCCGCAGAATGATCATCTCAAAACCGCTCTGCACTGTTGGTGCCAGCGGCAGATCGCGCAGGCCGTGCAGCGCAATCTGATAATACAACTGACTGTCTTCCGGACGGAGTAATTCAGCCAGCTGCCTGAGTGTCGCCTCGTCTCCCCAGCTCGCCTGCCAGCCGGTTGGCACCGCCTGCAACAGGCTGACATGGTGTAGTAACAGCAGCAACTCTCTGGTCAGGCTGTGAAAATCGGGCGTCTGCTGAGCCACCTGATGTACCTTATCCAGTGCTGCTGCGGCATCGCCCTGCTGTACATCAGTCAGGATACCGGGCAACAGATCGGTCATGACGATGCCGAGCATCTGCCGCACATCCTCATGCTGCACCGCCCCGGCACCAAACGCAATCGCCTGATCCAGCAGGCTGAGCCCGTCGCGCATACTGCCATCAGCCGCCCGGGCGAGCAGATCCAGTGCCTCCGGTTCTGCTGCGATCTGTTCAGTCTGCAGAATATGTCCGAACTGCGCAGCAATCTGCGCCAGTGACAGATGTTTCAGACTGAACTGCAGACAGCGCGATAAAATGGTTACCGGTAACTTTTGCGGGTCGGTGGTCGCCAGCAGAAATCTGACGTGCGGTGGTGGCTCTTCGAGCGTCTTCAGCAACGCATTAAAGCTGTGCTTAGAAAACATGTGTACCTCATCAATCAGGTACACCTTGTAGCGACCCTGTGTTGGCGCATAGGGCACGTTATCCAGTAATTCGCGGGTATCCTCCACCCCGGTTCTGGAGGCAGCATCCACTTCAATCAGATCGACAAAACGCCCCGCATCCACTGCCTGACAGACTGCACAGGTGCCGCATGGCTCCGGTGTGACACCAGACTCACAATTCAGTGCCCTGGCCAGAATCCGCGCCAGGGTGGTCTTGCCCACCCCGCGTGTGCCGGTAAACAGATACGCATGATGGACCTGTTGCTGCCGTAACGCATTCTGTAGTGCCCGCACCACATGCGACTGTCCGACCAGTTCCGCAAATCGTTTCGGTCGCCAGCGCCGTGCTAACACCTGATATGCCATTCATTCACCACTCAGAGATAAGACGAGAAACAGCATGATACACTTCAGAAAAATAGTCAGTATCCTGTGTTGCGGGCTACCCCTGTTTGCCCAGGCCGCGCCGGAAGCCAGTCTGCCGCCGGGTCTGGTCAATCCGGGCTATCACGAACAACCGGCCTGGTTCACCCAATCGTTTTTAGACCTGAATGAAGATATTGCCGAGGCTGCCGATGCGGACAAACAGCTGATACTCTACTTTTATCAGGATGGCTGCCCTTATTGTGCCAGACTATTGCGTGATAACTTTGGCGATCCGGCCATTGCCCGCCAGGTGCAGGATCATTTTCACGTGGTGGCACTGAATATCTGGGGAGATCGTGAAGTCACTGATCTCAGACGGCAGGACACCACCGAAAAGGCGTATGCCCAAGCGGAACGGGTGCACTATACCCCAACCCTGGTCTTTCTGGATAATAAAGGTGACACCATATTGCGTCTGAATGGTTATCTGCCGCCGGATAAATTTCGCCGGGCACTGGACTCTGTGATAGCACAACGCCAGCCGCAGGCCAGCCAGTCACTGCACCCCCCGGTCAGTCAGGATACCCGACCATTGTCACCTATGGCGGCGGCTCTGCCACACCCGCTGCGTCTCGGCACCAGACCCCGTCAGCGCCCCCTGCTGGTGATCTTCAGCGAACCTGACTGTGCTGACTGCATCCTGTTGCAGACCCGCCTGCAACAGCCCGCGATTGCGACCGCCCTGACCAATCTGGATGTCGCACTGCTGAACCGCTGGTCATCACAAAGGGTACAGACACCGGGTGGCGACACCTTACCGGCGGCTGAGTGGGCACGTCAGCTGCAGCTGCATTTCAGCCCGGGCCTGGTCTTTTTTGATCGCGATGGACACGAAGTCTTCCGGGCGGAAACCAGTCTGGAAAGCTTTCACCTGCATGCTGTGCTGGACTATGTTATCAGCGGGGCCTATCAGTACCAGCCGAGCCTGCAGCGTTTTTTACAACATCGTGGCGAGATTCTGGAGGCCAGAGGCATCCCGGTTGAACTGCTGGATTCAACAGCATCAGGATAACGCTCTGTTGTGGATCTGCGTCGCATGACACGAGGAGATTTTTGACAAACGACGTGTTTTAATTTACATTGCTCCGGTTTCGCTGAACTCACGCACTCTCCACGCTCAGTCACTCGCTATATCAAGGCAGATCAGGATGAAAAGAACCTTTCAACCCAGCAACCTGAAACGCGCCCGTACGCATGGGTTTCGTACCCGGATGGCCACGAAAAGTGGCCGTAAGATCATCAATGCCCGCCGTGCTAAGGGACGTGTCCGGCTCACACCGGCGATCAATGTGCGCTGATCGTTCATGATGCGCACAAAGCACACCTTTCCACGCAGTCGGCGCCTGCTCAACCGGGCCGATTTTCAGCGCGTGTTTCAGGCACCACTGAAATCATCTGATGCCCTGTTCACGGTGTTGGCCAGACCTGCTGCAACAGGTTGTGCCCGTCTGGGTCTGGCCATTGCCCGCAAACAACTCAGGCGGGCCACAGATCGCAACCGCATCAAACGGCTGGTGCGCGAATATTTCCGCCAGCATGTCGTTGTTGCGCTGGATTACGTGGTGATGGCACGCCGGGCCACCGGTACGCGCACGAATGACCAGATCTGCACCAGCCTGACCCGCCACTTCCGGCGACTGTCTGCACACGCCAGTCACCCGGCCTGATTCGCCCTGTCTGATCCCCGCATTCCCCAGAGGCTGCGCCTTGTATGGATAATGTCCGCCTGTTTCTGCTGTTGAGCCTTGGCTTTATCGGCTTATTGCTCTGGGAGGCCTGGCAGGCTGATTATGTCATCCCGCGACACAACATCAGTACTGCACCGTCAGCCTCACCTGCCATGACAGATGCGGATGCTGCCACGCCGGATATCCCGGTGAATGCCGGCGTAGACACCACACCAGTTATTGATCCGGTTGCAGAAATACCTCCTGGACGCTTAATCCGGGTGAATACAGATACACTGGATCTGCAGATTGATACGCGTGGCGGTACCATTGTGGATGCGAAGCTGATGCAATACCCGGTCTCAGTCGATATACCTGAGATTAAGTTTCAATTACTGAGCCAGCGTTTTAACGACTATTTTATCGCTCAGAGTGGCCTGCTCGGTGCCGATAAGGCGCGCACCCCCACCCATGAAGCGATGTTCCGGGCAGTTCAGGACACTTATACCCTGGCGGATGATGCTGACCAGCTGGTTGTTGATCTGACCTGGCAGGCTCCAGACGGTCTGACTGTGATCAAACGTTTCACTTTTCAGCGTGGCAGTCATGCGATTCAGCTCAGCCATCGGGTGCAGAATGACTCAGATCAGCTCTGGAAGGGGCGTGATTATCGCCAGTTCCAGCGTAGCGAGCCTGCGGATAGCGGCAATTTTTTCATGTACACCTATACCGGCGGTGCGATTTACAGTCCGCAGGACAAATATCAGAAATATGATTTTGCCGAGCTGAATGCCGGTGAGCTGAACCAGAATGTGGTGAATGGCTGGATCGCCATGCTGCAACATTATTTTCTGGGTGCGTTTATTCCGCCGCCTGATAACAACCAGCATTTTTACAGCAAGGGCCTGAACAATGGTCGATCTGTGATCGGCACCTACAGTGCGGCACAAACGCTCGCTCCGGGAGAAAGCGGCCAGTTTGACGGTATTCTGTTCATCGGCCCGAAACTGCGCACAGAACTGGAACATCTGGCAGAAGGGCTGGATCTGACCGTAGATTACGGCTTTCTGGTGTTTATCGCTAAACCGATGCACTGGGTACTGGAACAGATCAATGCCTATATCGGTAACTGGGGCTGGACCATCATTCTGTTTACGTTGCTGATCAAGCTGTTGTTTTTCAAACTTTCTGAAAAAAGTTACCACTCCATGGCAAACATGCGCAAGCTGGCTCCGCGCATTCAGGCGATGAAAGACCGCTACGGGGATGACAAACAGCGCATGCAGAAGGCGATGATGGACTTATACAAAAAAGAAAAAATCAATCCGGTCGGTGGCTGTCTGCCGATGCTGGTACAGATGCCGTTTTTTATCGCACTGTACTGGGTGCTGCTGGAAAGTGTCGAAATGCGCCAGGCACCCTGGATTTTATGGATTGCTGATCTTTCCATTAAGGACCCTTATTTCATATTGCCGCTGCTGATGGGCGCGACCATGTATTTTCAGCAGAAACTGAATCCGGTACCGGCTGATCCGATGCAGGCGAAGATGATGCAGTATCTGCCTTGGGTGTTCACCCTGATGTTCGCCTTTTTTCCGGCCGGTCTGGTATTGTACTGGGCAACCAATAATGTATTGTCGATTGCCCAGCAATGGGTCATTACCCGTCAGGTGGATCAACAACGCTGATGACTGCCGGAACTCTGCCACTGGCTCGCATCGGTATTGTCGGTGGCGGCCAGCTGGGTCGTATGCTGGTACAGGCCGCAGCTCGCTTCGGCTGTCCCTGTACGATACTGGATCCCGATCCTGACTGTCCGGCGGGGCAGCTGGCTGCCGACCAGCTGGTCGGCAGCTGTCACGATGCCGATCAGTTACGTCAGCTGGCAGCGGTCTGTGACGTGATCACGTATGAGCGCGAAGATATCGACAGCACCACGCTGAGCGAACTGGCCGCACAAGGCCATGCGATCTATCCTGAACCGCAACTACTGGCCATTATCCGGGACAAACTGACCCAGAAACAATATCTGCAGCAGCACACTATCCCCACAGCTCCGTTTGTCGCGCTGGATCAGCCGACACAACAGGCCTGTGATGACTTTGGCTATCCGCTGGTACAGAAGGCGCGGTGTGGTGGTTATGATGGACGCGGCGTCCGGATTATGCGTAGTGCGGCTGATTTTGTGCACCGCCTGCCAGTGCCTTCTCTGCTGGAACGTTATGTGCCGATTCAGCGTGAACTGGCCGTCATGGTGGCACGTGGCCAGGATGGTAACAGTGTTGCTTATCCGCCGGTCGAAATGCACTTTCATCCGGAGCACAATATTCTGGATTTGCTGCTGGCTCCGGCAGATATCCCGGCAGATACGGCTGCGGCAGCACAGGCACTGGCTGTGCGTGTCGTTGATACATTACAGGGTGTCGGCATCTTTGGTATTGAACTGTTTCTGGATGCGCAGGATCAGCTACTGGTCAATGAAATTGCACCCCGTACGCATAACTCAGGACATCATACGCTGGATGCGCACGTCACGGATCAGTTTGAACAACAACTGCGTGTTGTTCTTGGTCTGCCGCCCGGCAGTACGGAAGCCCTCAGCCCGGCAGCGATGATCAACCTGTTGGGTGCTGCGGATTATCACGGCACACCGGTGATCTATGGTCTGGATGATATTCTGGCGCAGCCGGGCGTCTGTTACCACTGGTATGGTAAAAATGAGACCCGACCCCAACGCAAAATGGGCCATATTACCGTGCTTGATCCTGATCTGAACAATGCCCGGGCAATGGCTGCCCGGATTCGCAACCAGTTGCAGATACGAGGTGCCCTGCATGGCTGAGATTGGCATCGTGATGGGCAGTGACTCAGATCTGCCGGTTATGCAGGCGGCGGCAGACCAGCTGGATGATTTTCAGCTGGCCTATGACATGACGATTGTATCAGCGCATCGTACGCCGCATCGGTTGTATCAGTATGCGCAACAGGCAGCAGATCAGGGCCTGCGTGTGATCATTGCTGGTGCGGGTGGTGCGGCACACCTGCCCGGGATGATTGCTGCGATCACGCCATTGCCAGTCATTGGCGTCCCGATCCGCACCGGGGCACTCAGTGGACAGGACGCGTTGTTATCTATCGTACAGATGCCTGGCGGTGTGCCGGTGGCAACCGTTGCCATTGATGGTGCGCGGAATGCCGGTATTCTGGCAGCACAGATGCTTGGCACACATGATCTGAGTGTACGCCAGACAGTCTGCGATCATAAAGCCCGGCTTGCGGCAGATGTGATGGCTAAGATCGCTTCAAACTGATCTGGCGATCATTGTGTATGCAGGTGCTGCATCGCTGCCTGCCAGGCACCGGTATGAATCTGCTCCCACATTGCCATGATCTGATCTGATCCGGTCTGCAGCCTGACTGCGTCTGTCTTATCAGGTGCGGACAGTACATATTTCATCACGGCGGCCTGGTGTCCGGGGTGTCCGATACCGATCCGCAGGCGTGGAAACGCCGGCGTACCCAGTACCTGAATGATGTCACGCAGGCCGTTATGTCCGCCGTGCCCGCCCCGCTGCTTCAGCCGGACGACACCAGGTGGCAGATCCAGTTCGTCATGTACGACCAGAATCTGCTCAGGCTGCAGTCGGTAAAATTGTGCCAGGGCACCCACTGCACGCCCACTCTGGTTCATATAAGTGGTGGGCTTCAGCAACCACAGGTCACCTGCCGCCGGCGGTAGCCGGGCGATCAGGCCGTGGAATTTTTTTTCCTGGCGGAAGCAGACGCCGTGTTGTTGTGCCAGCCGGTCCAGCAGCCAGAAACCGGCATTATGCCGGTGACTGGCATAATCCGGTCCCGGATTACCCAGACCGACGACACAGCGTATCATCGACGACAGATTATTCTGCAGTGTCGTCTGTGTCTGCGCTGTCTTCCTCTTCTGCTGCCTTCGGCATATGCATTGTCACGACCGTATCGTTATGGCCTTCCTGTGCTAATGCTGGTATATCAACACCAGCTGGCAGTACCAGATCGTTCAGATGCAGGCTGTCGCCCGCCTGCATCTGTCCGACATCAACTTCGATATATTCAGGTAAGTCTTTAACTGCACAGCCGATTTCAATATTGGTGAGGGCATGACTCGCCTTGCCACCTGCCTTGATGCCCGGCGCGTCAGCTTCGTTGATGAAGTGTAGCGGGACATGCAGTCTGATCCGGTCTGTATCTGTCACCCGTAGTAGATCCAGATGCAGTATAAAGGGCCTGGACGGATGTCGTTGCAGGTCTTTCAGTATCACCCGATGGGTACTGTCCCCGAGCTTCAGTGTCAGCACGTGGGAATAAAATGCCTCATGTGCCAGGTGTTGTTCCAGTGTATTGTGTGCGGTGGCAAACTGTTGCGGTGCCTGACCGCCGCCATACAGAATGCCCGGTACCAGCCCCTGACGACGCAGGCGGCGGCTCGCACCCTTCCCATGCGTCTCACGAGCTATGGCATCAATCTCAAAATTTTCCTGCATAATCATTCCGCTCCGACAGTGAGGTGCCCTTCAGGTAATACCCCGGTGTCCGCGACCAGACAGGGGGGTGGTAAATTCAGAAATGGTTGTTATTCAACAAATAATGAGCTGACCGATTCTTCATCATTGATACTGCGCATGGATTCAGCCAGCAGGCTGGCAATGGGCAGGGCACGTACCTTGCCACAGGCCTGTCCCGCAGGACTCAGCGGTATCGTATCAGAGACGACCAGCTCATCCAGAGCCGATTGTGTCAGGTTGCGGACTGCTGCACCGGAGAGCACAGCGTGAGTGCAGCAGGCGACGACCTGAATTGCCCCGGCGGCCTTCAGCGCGTCGGCTGCCTTGCATAAGGTGCCGGCAGTATCAACCAGATCGTCCACAATCACGCAGGTACGTCCGGCGACATCACCGATAATATTCATCACTTGCGCTTCATTGGCCTTCGGACGGCGCTTATCAATGATAGCCAGCTCAGCGTCGTCAAGACTCTTTGCGATCGCACGTGCACGCACCACGCCACCGACATCAGGAGAGACAACGACCAGATCCGGATATTTCTGTCGCCAGATATCGGCGACCAGCACCGGGGCGGCGTAGATGTTATCGACCGGGATATCAAAAAAGCCCTGGATCTGATCGGCATGCAGGTCCATCGTCAGTACCCGGTCAGTGCCGGCCTTGTCGATCATCTTGGCGGCCAGCCGGGCGGTGATCGGTACTCGTGCTGAGCGTGAACGACGATCCTGTCGTGCATATCCGAAGTATGGAATCACTGCGGTGATACGACGGGCTGAGGCCCAGCGCAGAGCATCAACCATCACCAGCAGTTCCATCAGATTATCATTGGTTGGTGCTGACGTCGGTTGTACCACGAAGACGTCACGTCCGCGGACGTTTTCGTGGATTTCCACCATCACTTCACCATCGCTGAATTTGCCAACATCGGCCTGACCCAGCGACAGATTGAGGTAGGTGGCAATACCTGCGGCCAGTTCCGGGTGGGCATTTCCGGTGAAGACCATCATGTTGCTGGATGGCGGGGACTGCAGCATGGTCGGCCCTGATCTGGAATAAGGTGGGGTAGCTGAGTGAAAAGGTCCGGCGAAACCCGTATCAGCATCGAAGGTATGGCTGGGGTGGCAGGATTCGAACCTGCGCATGCCGGAGTCAAAGTCCGGTGCCTTACCGCTTGGCTACACCCCAAAAAAAGACAGGAGGCTAGGTGATTTCTTGTTGCAGCCTGCTATGTAATGGTGAGTCGTTACATCCGGGTGTGACGAAACCACTATAGCCCGCCGGACGTTGTGCCAGCACCTGATGTGCTGCGTCAGGCGTGGCAAATCCGGCAAACACGCAGGATCCGGTACCAGTCAGATAAGCGGGCGCAAACTGTTGCAGCCAGCGCAGGGCTGCGGCCACTGGCGGAAAGAGTCTGCAGACCACTGGCAGGCAATGGTTATCACGGGAACCCGCCATGAAGGCGCGTATTGTGATCGCGGTGGCGTCTCGTGTCAATTGTGGATCAGCAAATATTCTGGCGGTACTCACCTGACAATCCGGGATTAGTACCAGATAGCAGGCCTCCGGCAACACCAGTGGCTGCAGTTGTTCTCCGATACCTTCAGCCCAGGCTGCCCGGCCCTGCACGAAGACGGGTACATCAGCCCCCAGCTGTACGCCCAGCTGCGCTAGCCCGGTCAGACTCAGGCCACACTGCCAAAGTTGATTGAGCGCGACCAGCACGGTCGCCGCATCAGAGCTGCCACCACCCAGTCCGGCCCCGGTTGGCAATTGTTTGTGCAGTGTGATGTCCACACCTTGTGTGCAGTTGGTGTGGGTTTGCAACAGCCTGGCGGCGCACAATGTCAGGTCTTTTTCTTCTGGAATATCTGCAAATGTGTGTATACGCCGGATGCGTCCGTCCGTCCGTACCCGGAAATCCAGCATGTCGCCGTGCTGCAGGAACTGGAAGACGGTCTGCAGCTGGTGATAACCATCCGGGCGGCGGCCCAGAATACGCAACATCAGATTCAGTTTTGCCGGGGCCGGCCAGCCCGGGGAGCAGGTCATGTTTTGATCCGGCACAGGGCCTGCAGGCCACAATGCGTGCAGGCTCGGGTATTGCGTGGTGCGACCTCGGCCAGACCGGCCTGAATCTCGCTGGTCAGCTGGTTCAGGACCTGGTGCCAGTGCTGCAATAAGTCCGGCCAGTCAGTTACTGTGGCGGTTGGTGTCAGTGCCGGGATGCCTGGTGCGATATCGGCATACGCAGCCAGGCCGCGAAACCGGGTATGCTGTGCATGCACCTGTCCCAGCAGGGCGGCGACCGGTTGTTCTGCTTGCAGGCAGTACAGGGGTACCTGCCATTCGCCAGGTCGTTCTGTTGCCCAGTCCGGCTGTGCCAGGATGCCGCTCTTATAATCAATCACCACTTGCTCGCCACCGGCCAGCTCGTCCACCCGATCTGCCTGCACCTGTAAACCCAGACCATGCAGTGCCAGTGGATGCCGTTCTTCCAGATAACGCACCCGGAATGGCGTTGTGCGTTGTTTTTCCAGCGTTAGCCAGGCCAGTACCAATGTGACCAGCCGTTCGGTTTCCAGAGCCACAAACGCCGTGTGAAACAGATCCGGACGCTGCACTGCCGCCGTTTTTAAGACCTGTTCCGCCTGGTGAGTGATCAGGGCCTGCAGTCCCTTATCTGATGTCGCCTGTAATTGGCTCGAATCGTGCAGTTCTGCCCAGACTGCCTGTAACAGTTCGTGCAATAACTGGCCGCGTAAACGCGCATCCGGGGTATGGCTGACGGTCGGCCAGGCTTGCGCACCCAGCCGGAACCGGGCCACAGCCTGAAACGGACAGGCAGCCTGGGCATTGATCAGATGGGTGCCGCCACGCGGTGTCTGTGTGGGTGGCACCGCCTCCGGCCAGGGCAGCCGGGTCAGTTCTGCTGGCTGGCTGGCTGCCTGATGCAGTGCTGAAGCCAGATTCAGGCCCAGTGCTTCTGGTGTGGTCTGTGGCACGTCGGCAAATAACGGGCTGATCTGTTGTGGCTGATCATCTGCCTGAGCGGTATAACTGATGACCACGGTCGGCGCCATCCGGCACCAGTATGCCGTCAGACGCCGGGTGAATTGCAGTTCCTGTGTCCCGGAGGCATGCGGCATGGCCCGGTCACGTTGTAGTGATGTCGGCAATAACGGATGCGGCCGGGCGGGTGGTGGCCAGCTGAGTGCATCCATACCGAGCAGCCAGACGGCATCAAACTGCAGGCCAGCTGCTTCCAGCGGGCCCAGAATGTGCAGCCGGTGTTCGGCTGCTTCAGCCTGGAAGAGGGTATGGGTGCACAACTGGTGCCAGACATCCAGTGTTGCGCACCAGGTCATCTGTGGTTGTACCAGTTCCAGACTGGCCAGCTCGCTCAGCAGGCGGCGCAGGCGCGCTGCCTGCTGATATTCGGTGCTGTTCAGTCCATTTCCGGGCCAGCCCAGAGTTTGCATTATCTGGCTGAGCTGCGCCGCCCGGGCGACCGGTGTTGCCAGATGTGGCTGACGTGCGACCTGTTGTTGCAGCCGTGCCAGCCGTGCCGTCAGATCGGGAGCATGGGCATCCTGTGTTGCTAGGGCGCGGGCCCGTCGTACCAGTTGTGTCAGAGTCAGTTGTGGCTGACCGTCCCGGTACAGGTGGTAGTCTAATGTAGAGCGCGACAGCCATTCATCCGGTTCGCCAACGAATGGTGAGCGTAAGATCACACTGATCTCAGCCAGTGGCAGGGGCCCCGACCGGGTGAGCTGTAGCACCAGCAACAAGTGTGCGACCAGCGGACAATCTGCCAGCGGACAACCCAGTGCCAGATTAAAGGGTACGGTTTCAGCCCCACCGGGCAGTATAGAAGCCGGGCTGAGGATCTCACTGAAGCCCTGCAACAGAGCGGCCCGCCAGGCCTGTAATTGCGGTGTGATCACAGCAATCTGGCAGGTCGGGTTTTTTGACAAGCATTGTTCAGCCCAGACAGCGGCTGCGCGAATCTCGTCCTGCGGGCAATCCGTACCTATGGACTGTACCTGTGTCTGGCAGCTCACTTCTGGCAGGGTGTCCAGAGTCACACCCTGCGCCTGTAACTGATCCAGCAATGCTTGTTGTTGCGGACTGAACTGATCAAAGCCACAGAATGTGATCTGTGCTGGCAGGGCCAGAACAGCGACATGTTGCGCGAGCAGATCCGGCAATTCAGCGGATGTGATCCAGCCATGTGTCACACAGGTCTGATGAAAGGCCTGTTGCCAGCGCACAAAACAGGCGGATTCGGGTGTAGTCTGCAGTGCCGGTAGGTCTGCATCCAGTTGCCAGCCATGCCACAGTTGCCAGGCTTGTTGTGCCAGCCTGGCTGCAGCCTGCGGGCGCAGCCAGGCCTCAGCATCCTGTTGTACGATACGTTGCCAGACCAGGGCTTCCTGCATCTCCTGCAACAGAACCTGTGTGACCAGACCCTGATCTACCAGCGTGATGTAGCCTTGTTGCAGCCAGGCAGACCAGGGCAGAATCACCTTGCTCTGCCAGACTGTCGTCTGCGCGGCCTGTTGCTGATCGTATTGCTGGCGCAGTGTACGTGCCAGGCGATTGTTGACCGTCACCAGCATAGTGAATGCCCGAATGGTTGTTCTGCTGAGAAAGTATGTGACGCAATCATATTCTGTTCCGGATGAATATGATGCGGATCCTGTTCTTAATATTGAACATTATTGCTGACAATCCGGAAAGATATTTTTATAGTCAACCGGTGTCTTACACCAGTAGTGTGACTCAAACAAATGTGGCGATCTCATGTGCCAGCGTTATCCGGTCATAGCTCTCCGAGGTACGCCATAAACCCATCCGTGGGGGCTCGGCTGCGGCCGTCCGGGCCGCAGACGCCCTCGGAGAGCTATGACCGGATAACGCCTTTCAGTGAAGCGGCACGACCACCTGCGTGGCTGCTTTCAGGATGACACTGCGTCATTCCGCGCGAAGTCGCGGAATCCATCCGGGGTCAGATGGGGTAGATGAGTGGCAGATCAGGTGGATTCTGCGACTGCAGCTTCGCTGTGCGCAGAATGACAGCATGCCAGATCGCAAAGCAGGTGCTGCAGCACTCGCAGTTAATGATATCGTGCGCGCCGCGGACAGCATGCCAGATCGCAAAGCAGGTGCTGCAGCACTGTTAGTGCCCACTTGGGAATAGTGACACAGGTGGTTGTCACACCGTACCTGAAGGGGCGTGCCCGGGGTTGTTCTCCGAGGGCGTCTGCGGCCATGGATGGCCGCAGCCGAGCCCCCACGGATGGGTTTATGGCGTACCTCGGAGAACAGTCCCGGGTCATGCTGACACCATTAAGTTTCATAGTTTTGGTGTAACGGCCCACATCAGTTTGAATTGTATCCTGTTATACCTCTGCGGCTGCCGAATCATGCCCACAACACAAACCCATGTCACCCCTTTTCAGCCTGCCAGACCGTCGGCGGGTCATGTGCATCTGGTCGGTGCCGGGCCAGGCGATCCGGAGTTGCTGACCCTGCGGGCCCATCGCCTGATCTGTCAGGCGCACTTAATTGTGCATGACCGGCTGATTGCCCCGGAGATCTTAGCGTTGGCAGCGGATAGCGCCGAACGGATTAACGTCGGCAAGCAGGGCTTCGGCAGGAGCTGGCGTCAGTCGGACATCAATGCATTGCTGATCCGGCTGGCGCAGACGGGCAGGGCAGTGGTACGCCTCAAGTCGGGTGATCCCGCTCTGTTCGGACGACTGGATGAAGAAACCAGTGCACTGGAAGAGGCAGGCATCACCTGGTCTGTCGTGCCGGGGATCACAGCAGCTTCTGCAGCAAGTGCGGCACTGGGCCAGTCACTCACCCGTCGCCAGCGCAACAGCAGTATCCAGCTGGTGACCGGACACGACATGCAGGGCTTTGCGCCCCATGACTGGCGCAGCCTGGCCCGACCCGGCAATGTATTCGCAGTGTATATGGGCATCCGCGCGGCCCGCTTCATGCAGGGCCATCTGCTGATGCAGGGGGCTGCGGCGCACACCCCGGTCAGCATCGTTGAAGATGCCTCACGTCCCACGCAACGTATCATTGCGGTGACGCTCGGCACACTGGTGGCACAACTGACACAGCACGAGATTACCGGCCCGACGATCCTGTTGTATGGCCTGGAGCCGCAACAGGCACAGGCTGCTGCCAGACCGTGCCAGCAGGTGGCAGTATGAGCAAGCGATTCAGACCAGGCGTGATCACTGCCAACGATCTGCGCAATGGAGAAGTGGTTTATTTTGCCGCTGCAGATCAGTGGAGCGGCGATCATACTCAGGCCGAATGGCTGGCAGATCCAGTCCGGGCGGCGCAACGTCTCACCCGGGCCCAACAGGACAGCCATATCGTGGTGGATCCGTATCTGGCGGAAGCACAACTGAATGCTGCCGGAGAACCGGAGCCGACCCATTTCCGTGAACAATTCCGTACCCGGGGGCCTTCCAATTACTGGCACGGTAAACAGGCCACCTGACTCCCTGATAATGGGTGCGATTCAGGATCTCAGTGCCAGCGTTATCCGGTCATCGCCCCCCCACGGATGGGTTTATGGCGTACCTCGGAGAGCAGACCCGGGAATGCTGACATCATCCGGCGCACCAGTCCACATCAGTCTGAGTCGCGCCCCCTGATATTTGCCGTTATGCAGAAATCACATCATGTATTCGTATCAGCCCTTTGATAAGGCATTTGTCAGACGCCGCATTGCGCAGTTTCGCGAGCAGATCCGGCGACGGCTTGATGGCAGCCTGACAGAAGAGGAATTTAAGCCATTCCGCCTGATGAATGGCCTGTATCTGCAACTGCATGCGTATATGTTACGGGTGGCGATTCCGTACGGTACCTTCAGTCCGGTACAACTGCGCCAGATGGCATACATCGCAGATCGCTGGGACAAGGGCTACGGCCATTTCACCACCCGGCAGAACATCCAGTATAACTGGCCGCAACTGGACAATGTGGCCGATATTCTGGAGGCGTTAGCGGATGTTGATATGCATGCGATCCAGACCTCCGGCAACTGCATCCGCAATGTCACAGCCGATCATTTTGCCGGAGCGGCGGCAGATGAAATTGAAGATCCACGCCCGACAGCTGAACTGATCCGGCAATGGTCTACGGATCATCCCGAATTTATGTTTCTGCCGCGTAAATTCAAGATAGCTTTGACGGGCAGCCCGCAGGATCGGGCCGTGACCCGTGCGCATGATATCGGCCTGCAGATGCAGCGTGATGCGACCGGTGCTCCGGGCTATGCCGTGATTGTGGGCGGTGGTCTGGGACGGACTCCGGTGATCGGTCAGGTGATCCGTGAATTTCTGCCGAAGGCAGAATTGCTCCCTTACCTGGAAGCGATTCTCAGCGTCTATAACAGCATCGGGCGGCGCGATAATCTGTACAAGGCACGCATCAAGATTACTGTGCAGCAGGTTGGCCTGGAGGCATTTCGCACCCAGGTGGAAGAACGCTTTCAGCGTATCCGACCACACTTCAGCGGCGTGGATCAGGCCTTACTCACTGAGCTGGAAGCGGCATTTGCACCGCCTGAATACAAGACAGCCGATACCAGTGCCTTCGATCAGGCCAGGCAACGGGATCCGATCTTTAATGCCTGGGCCGGAACCAACCTGCATCCGCACAAACAGCCGGATTATGCGATTGTCACTGTCTCACTGAAGGCACACGGACAGACACCGGGTGATATCAACAGTCACCAGATGCGTGTCCTGGCTGATCTGGCTGAGACCTGCGGGCACAGCGATTTGCGGGCCAGTCACGAACAGAATCTGATCCTGCCACATGTGCACAAAGGCGATCTGCCGGCACTGCATGCCACATTGCGTAAACACGGACTGGCGACTGCGAATATCGGTCTGATCTCAGACATGATCGCCTGCCCGGGGATGGACTATTGTTCGCTGGCGATGGCCCGTTCCATTCCGATCGCACAACAGATCGCACAACGATTTGATGAGCTGGAACACCAGATCGGTCCGCTGAAGGTCAAGATTTCCGGTTGTATCAATGCGTGTGGCCATCACCATGTCGGCCATATCGGTATCCTCGGCATGGAGCGGGGCGGTGTTGAAAGCTATCAGATCACCCTCGGTGGTGATCATACCGAACAGGCAACGCTGGGTAAGCGCACCGGACAGGGCTTTTCGTACGAAGACATTCTCCCGGCTCTGGAACGACTCATACAGGCCTATCTGGCACAGCGCCGCACCGACGATGAACCCTTTATTGATACCTATCGCCGCTTAGGTCCGGCACCCTTTAAGACAGCTCTGTATGCCCATGTCTGAACGAAACTCACTTACCGCCCGCGTTGCCGGGTTGAATGCAGATTATCGTGGCCAGCCGACCCGGTTGTTTATTGAACAGGCACTGCGCGATCCGCGCCTGGGCCGGATTGCACTGGTGTCTTCCTTCGGTGCTGAGTCAGCCATCCTGTTGCATCTGGTGGCACGCGTGAATCCGACGACCCCGGTACTATTTATTGATACCGGTAAGCTGTTTCCGGAAACGTTGGCGTACCAGCAACAACTGACCGAACAGCTCAGGCTGACAGATCTGCGTATCTTAAGACCTGACCCTAAGGCACTGGCAGTACAGGATCCTGATGGTAGCCTGCACCAGACAGCACCGAACAGCTGCTGCGAGCTGCGTAAGGTACGCCCGTTACAACAGGCCCTGCGTGGTTTTGATGCCTGGATCAGCGGTCGCAAGCGATATCAGAGTGATACCCGGGCAGACCTGGACTATTTCGAGAATGAGCAGGATCAGCGCATCAAGATCAATCCGCTGGCACACTGGACACCACAGGAGCTGGAAGACTATCGGCAACAACACCAGTTACCGGCCCATCCGCTGGTAGCGCAGGGCTATCGGTCTATCGGTTGTGCACCCTGCACCTCACCTGTTGCCGGGCATGAAGGCAGTCGGGCTGGCCGCTGGCGTAACAGCGTGAAACAAGAATGTGGTATCCATTTTATGAATGGCCGCATCCAGCGTCTGAACACCACACCGGTCACCCAGGCGGCATGAACATCATCCTCGTTACAGATGCAGGCTTTCAGGAAGAGACCCAACCCTTGACCTGGGTAGGGTATATACCAGGAATGGCTTGGCCTGACGGTGTCTGCGCAACAGACATTCCTGCCACCACAGATCCAGAACAGTTAGATGCACATCTGGATCATATCAGTCATATCCGCATCACCTTTCCGAAGTTCAGTGACGGGCGCGGCTATACGCTGGCCCGTCAGCTACGTTTACGGGGCTACCGGGGTCATTTGCGTGCTGCCGGAGATCTGCTCCCGGACCAGTATGCGATCGCCCGTCAGGTTGGCTTCGACGTCATTGAACTCACTTCCGAACAGGCGACCCGCCATCCCGAGGCCTGCTGGCGCAGGCGCGCAGACTGGTCACAGCATGACTATCAGGCCCGCCTCGGCTGTCATCTCAATTAATCTATTCGCTTGATTTCTGTTATTGTAAGCTGTTTTAAGATTCTGTTGGCATAGTGTGTTAAACCGGAATCGCAACTGTTGGAAACATTCAACATAGATTCAGTTAATTGTTTGTGTAACAGCTTCAACTCATCAAATGTGTCACCGGAATAATCGGTGAATATAATGCCATTAAACTGCGATAACCAGCGCTCAAAAGAGTCTGGTTTATCTGCCAGCATAGGTAACATCAACTCAGGATGAAAAATTAATGCACGAATGATCAGAGTTGACACCTCTCCGGTCGTTGCGCCATCTCTGCGATGCCAGATCTCAGATAAAGTATTGATAACCGGGATGAGTTCATAAGAACGATTACCGGATACAGTTTTTTCAACCTGCTGGAAATTATCGGCCATCCAGGTCAGATTAATTTCATTTTTTATTGATACTGCCTGAGCAGGCAGAGAGCACAGAAAAAAAAGAAAAAAAATTATTTTTTTATTTATTATCTGCAAATTCATTAGTGATAATCACACTGATGAGTGTCGAGCTTTCTATAGCAGAAAAAATTTCTTTTAAAGCCTTTTTGCTATCTGTTACATAATAGTGTTTTTCTTCAGAAACTCCCCAATTTTTTCCCGGCATTAAACAGCTTTCTGTGTTTTCATGATAGTTTCCTGCATGAATCAGTATTTTTGAACGCCCCGGAATTTTCTGCAGTTCATAAACACCAGAATACTTTTTTGAAGAATAGGGTAATATCTGATATGTCCCTGCCTTGATTCTCTGGTCAGAACCAGCTGTTTCGGAATCAGGCCCGCCCGGTTCCAGTACAAACCAGCTTTTTGTTATACCATTGATCGTTAATTTTCCCAGGGTTGTTTTTCCGTGTTGCTGCTGTCTTCTGACATAAACAGTTGATATCTTCACAATTAACTTCTTCAGATATATAAAAAATCAGGGAGAACTAAAAAAAGAGATTACCTTAACCCTTAAACGCATCATCAGACTCTAAATATTCTGACTCTGCTGCGGTACTGACACGTCCCAGTATCTTATTCCGGTGTGGGAAACGGCCAAATCTTTTTATTATTTCCCTGTGGTGCTGCGCAAATTTCAGGTTGTTGTGCAGATTATATTTTGCAAATAATGTAACGGATAAGTTCTGGTCCGCTAATTTTTCACTATGCATCAGTGGCATAAACAGAAAGGATAGCTTATCCTCACTGATCTTTTTGTCAAAACCCTTCTCAATTGCAAATAACGTTATTTCAATCGCCTTGCTTTCTGTCTGAAAACCTTCAGGCTGGTTTCTGAACATGTTAAGAGGCATCTGATCTAATATAATCACAAGTGCCAGACATCCTTCCGGTGTGTCTTTCCATTCATCCAGTTTACCCGATGCTGCACTTTGCAATAATGTCTCATAACGCGTTTTTATTTCATGATCCAGTGCGGGAGTAGACGAAAACCAATGTTTTCTTATTCTTTCGGAATACCAGTACGCAATAATCTGATCTGGATTCGTCATAATCTTACCTGTCGTAGCAGAACCGGCCATGATTCTCCGATGAAACGTTGTTTGCACCGGACTTGAGATCAGGAAGTGGTTAGCATACGTAACATGCGTGTAACCAGTTCACGTTGCATATCAGCACGTAATTGTTGTGCTTCCCGGTCACTGCTGAGTCGGTCTGCCTGTGGTTGATGCACAATACGGCTGGTGCGGATTCTGGTGGGATTCAGGGGCGGGGCTTGTTGCGGCTGGCGCAGGGCAAACTGCCAGCTCAGGATCAGTTCATATTCTGCTGCTTCATTCTGTGCGTTGACGCTGAACAGGCGTGTATCCTGCTGCAGATCGGAAATCTCCAGAATGCGCTGTCCATCTCTGGCGACGAGTTGTACGCCGGCCTGATGCAGCTGGCGAGTGATTTCGTGTGCCAGATCGGAATAGGGTGCGATACCCTGCAGTTGCCACGGACCGGAAATATGGGCCAGTTGCGGGAGTTGGCCACGCAGCTGAAATCCGCAGGCACTTATCACGCTCAGAATCAGCAGGGCACTTATGCCGCGCAGGAATGCTGATCCGGAACAGGGTGTCACAGGTCTACGGCGTGTTTTCGGTGGTATCATCACGAGCTGTCCGGAAGCCGATATGACTTGCGCCTAACCCGACCTCCTGAGGTTGCCGGGCCCCGGTTCTGGCGCGGGCGCAATAGTTGGCAGCGCATAAATAAGAGCCACCTTTGATGGTATAACGTCTGGTATCACCCGGTTGATAGGTGCTGTCGGTCCACTCCCAGACATTGCCTAACAGGTCATACAGGCCTTGCTTATCTGGCGCGAAGCTGCCCACCGGCGCAGTGCCTGCATAGCCATCCTGCTGGCTGTTGAAGTGCGGAAAATGGCCATCCCAGATGTTCGCGGTCGGGGGTTCAGTCTGGTACTGAACCACTGATCCACCTTGTTCTGCAGCAAACTCCCATTCGTCTTCTGTCGGCAACCGTCGTCCCCGCCATTGCGCATAGGCCTGTGCATCCTGCAGCGCGATGTGTACCACCGGGTGCTGTTCGCTATCTGGCAGGTTGCTGAAGTTGCCTTGCGGATTGCGCCAGTTTGCTTCTGTGCTGAAGCGCCAGCTTCCCGGTGTATGCAACGCAGGCAGGATAAATAAGGCAGAACCGGGCTGAAAGAACTTGTCAGGCTGACCGGGATAGTCAGCACGCTCAGGGCCTGTCTCGGCAACTGTCTGGTAGCCGGTGGCTGCCACAAACTGACGAAATTCAGTGACGGTGACTTCGTGTGTATCCAGACAGAATGGTGCTATAACGACTTCTTCGGGCGGACGTTCCTCCGGATAATGTGGTTTTGTGCCCAACATGATCTGACCACCGGTAAAACAGACTTCTGTCTGTTGCTGATTTTCGTCTGTATTCTGTGCCAGGGCGTTGGTTGCAATACCCAGGCACAGGATGCAGAGTAATGTCACATGGTGATATACCGGTTTGGTGTTAATCGCCGTATTCACAATTATCATCACTGGCACCACCATTGTCATAGGTCCAGTGTTTGCGTGCCGGGCTATGGGTGTGTTCAGGCCAGATGTGATAAAACCGTTCTGCACAGGTGAGACTGCCGATATTGCCGTTCGGATCGGCACTGCTGTTGCCGGTCGGATTGTCATCTTCTTCATTCTGGAAGGAGTTGTGTTTATCACCCCGGAAGCAACGCACGGAATGCGGCCAGGCATCGGTCAGGTAATAACCGTAAGATCCGTTGCGCCACATGCCATTACACAAATCCAGATCGCCTGAGCCCTTAACGTATTCGTAGTCAGAGACAAAGGCACCATTGTATTCGTCATCACCGTCAAAATATTTGTTGTAATAGGCCTCTATACCGTTGGCGTAGGTCGTGCCCTGAATATTGATCGGGCCGGGAATATGATCAAAGCCCAGATAGGTGAGTGGATTGCCGCTTTTGTCATTGTATTGAGACAGGCTGTCGCCATTCGCATGGGTGGGTGGTGGCCGGATGCCTTTTTTGATCTGGTAGCTGGTCTCGACCTGACGAACCACACCATTTTCTTCTATGTAGGGGCCGTAGATCGGGAAGCCATCGGAGGCAAAACCGACCACCCCGGACTCTGTGGCTCCGGTGAGGTCATACAATGTCTTCGGGTTGCCATGATAATGGTAATGATGGCCTGCAGTATGGCCATTGTGATCATCGACGACATGCGCTGAGTCCGGATGATTTGCCACCCAGCGATATTGTCCCCAGGTATCGTCATCGGTAAACCGGCATTCCTGCACAAAATTGGCCCGATAGCCGGAGCCAGGTGATTGTTCCCAGGCGTAATAACAGCCACCCGGCAGGTAAGCGGATTGTACGCCGTTCAGGTACACGGCCTGCGCCTGACCGACACGGGTAAATTCAAGTCCGGGATCATCATCTTTGTGTAAGAATTGCGGCGCGGCTGGCACGGCGACGGCATGATGATCCTGATATAAATAGTTGTTCTGCCGTGTCTCATCACCAAAGATATTATGGTTTGGCGTCCAGTTACTGACGAAGGTGCACAGTCCGTTGTCATAATCCACAGTCAGCTGTGAGGTATAGAAGGATTCATTCTTTCCCTGAATGATATTGGCTTCATAGTTGCCGACAAATGCGGCACAACTGGGGGTCCGGTCGGTAAAATAAAAATCGCCGGGCTGATCGCCTGTATCCGACTGGAAGGTATAGGTGGCATTGCTGTAGTCGGTACCGGCTGAGACATCCGGAGGGAAGCCATTGCGCGGTTGCGTGATATTGCCGGTCAGCTCACCGCGAATCAGGGCACCGGCCACCCGCAGTTTCAGCCAGGCCTCGGCATCTTCTTTTTTCGCTTCCGGATCGGCAATGGGTAATCCGGTTTCGTACAGTTTAGTGTCTCCGCCCAGCTTCCACAGCGTCTGTTCCGGCGGGTATCTGGTGTTGTCTGAGGTATCGACTTCGGTACGAATAGAGATCAGTTGATAGGCGTCGTTGCGGACCGACCAGCCATCATAGATCTCACCGTTCAGTGTGGTGGAACCATCCACAGCGGAAACGGTGGTATTATCGAATGTATCATGCGGATGACTGATCAGGCCTTTGGTGTCCTGCGATAAATAAGCCATATCGTCATCCCAGTCTGCGTACAGATAGGCACGCGCTGCGGCTGCATAGTCAGGTGCTCCTGCGCCATCGGTATCAATGAGTCTGCTGGCGAAGCTGAGACCATCATACAGGCCGCCATTGGTTGTCGGTGCCCCGGCAAGTTCAGCGATGGTCGCAAAGATATCGGTGATGCCTGCCAGGCCTGAGTCACGTACATAGTCGCTGTTTTCGCCGCTGTTTCTGGTCACCGGGTCGCCGCCAACGATGAGCGGCACCCGCAGGCCACCTTCAAATATAGAAAATTTGCCTTCATTTTCACCCATCACTGCCGGATCATATTCGGATCCCGGGCCATTATCTCCCAGATAGATCACTATCGTATTCGCACGTTCCTGCTCAGTCAGTGCATTCAGGAAGTTACCCAATTCTGTGTCAACGGCTTCTATCGAAGCGATATAGCAGTGTCGTGACCATACGGAGCCCCGGCCACAGTTTCTTAAGGTCTTTACGTCTTCCTGATAATGTAGTTCTTCCGGTGGAATGTGGATCGGCGCATGCGGCGCAAAATGCGACAGAGTGACAAACCAGGGTGCGTCCGGTTTAGCCTGCCGGGTGTTCTGAACCCAGGCGATGGCCTGATCTGTCAGGTAAGTCGTTGCATATTCTGTGATGACTTCAGTTTGTGTTTCTGTATTTGCATCATACGGATCTCTGAACAGGTCCCAGCTGTAATAGCCTTCAGCACCGCTCAGATTGCCTCTGAGATGGCCGCGAAAATAGGGGATACCTGCATGTGCCGGTGCACTGAGTGTCTGGCCATTGTCAACAACATCGTCTGTGCCCAAGTTCCATTTGCCGAAGAAGGCCATTTCGTAGTCTTCTGAAGTCGTGTTGTTTGCCAGATACTGGAAGACAGACTCCTGTACGGCGGAGAACAGGTTTTCGTCTCCGTTATTGGTAATGCCGGTGTTCACACCGTACTGTCCACTTAACAGGGCCGCGCGTGTCGTGGTGCAGGATGGCGTTGCCCACACATTCTGAAAAATAACGCCGTTTTCTGCTATGCCATTCAGGATGGGGGTCTGTGCCGTCACTGAATCTGTCGGGGCATACGCATACAGGTCTGTGGAATCAATACCCTGATCATCTGTCAGCACCAGCAGGATATTCGGTTGTGTCGTCTGTGCGACAGATTTTGCGGTAAAGGTCGCAGTGAAATGGCAGTCGCTGGTAATCGGATTGGTTGTATAAGTCTGGTTGTCCGCGTTATAACTACCCCCGCAGCTGGAGGGCGTTGCGACCATGCCTGAGTATTGATGATCGGCGGCAGGTGTCAGGACGAATGAGGCAGTCTCGTTATAACGGATGGTCTGACTGGTTGCGGAGCTGGTTGACCCGTTACCGGTAATGGAAAGCTGTACTGTATAGTTCTGTAATCCGAAGCTTGCTGTGATGGTGCAGTCTGCTGCCAGATCTTCAACCCGGTAGGTGGTATCTGTCAGTGTGCCGCTACAGCCTGATATTTCGTTTATCTTATAACCTGTATCAGGTGTCAGTGTGAATTCAGCGGAGCCGCCGACATCAACAGTCTGACTGGTCTCAGGGGTGATGGCACCGCCTGCTCCGACATCCAGACTGATCGTATAAGATGTTTTGTCATCATTTGCGTTTTCTCCGCTACCTTCTGTTTCCTGACAGCCTGTGATCACCAGCAGGCCCAGGCCCAGCAGGCTGATTTTTTTTACATGTTGATATGTCAGCATGTTAATTCTCCCTGCATTCGCAGTTCATAATACAAGCGGTTATGCTGCCCACCCGGTTGATGTTTTACGCCGGGCATTGTGCAGGGTGTCAGGATACAGGTAGTCTGACTCTGTTTTTGTATCCTGCATCAGTTGATATCGTGCGTAAGCCTGGTGCCGTTGACGTATTTCGGCGCTGTCTTGTGCTACGACAAGCTCGCCGGTTTCATAAGCTGCCAGAATGTCACGTTCTTCGGCATCTGGTGTGTTCATATGTTTTTCCTGAGGTAGTGGCGGGTCGCTTTTCGACTTGGGATAATGGTCTTCAGAAAAATTTTGGTGTCAGTTTCAACAAAAGGTATAAGGTGGACATAATCCTTTATCAGGATTGCGTGTATCTTTTGTCCGGGATAACGGATTTGATCCGGGTGGTCATAGGTCTCCAGAATATCGCCTGATTCGATATATCTGATCACATCCTCGAACTGAATGTTACGCTCAGCTGAAAGCTCGATATTTTTATCGAAGTTCCAGCGGATGTGTTTCATATCCGTGTTTATTGTTTAGTGGCTAGTGCAACGGTATGGGTGGCACCCTGTTTGATTTTGGTATGATTACCGAACAAGGTTCTGAATGTCCGTTTGATAAAATGCCGCAGTCCGTTCACCACCACCACATAGCATCTGCCACCTGATGCCAGATGTCGATGGATATCGTGGAAAAAGATGTAATAATGTTCTTTGTTACTTTTTGCCGGCAGGTTGCTGGCGACCAGGGTGAAGGTTTGTGGCGGTATGTGTTGTAGTCCGTTGCTGAGTATCACGTCGGCATTGTGTATCCGGTTCCGTTGCAGGTTTGCCCTGGCATAGTCAACCGCAACGAAGTCTTTGTCGACCAGACAGCAATGTGTTGCATGCTGCGCCATTACCATACCCAGCGGGCCATAGCCGCAGCCCAGGTCTAATGCCCGGTCAGTCGGATGAATGGGTATGTTTTGTATCAGCATTCGGGTGCCGGTGTCAATCCCTTTGGGCGAAAATAATCCCCAGGTGGTGTGAAACTGGTAGTCCTGTCCGCGTAGTTGTTCAGTAAAGATGATATCCTGACGCAGTTGTTCGATATCGGCCGGTTGATGGTCAGGGGTGCCCTGCGGTGCGCCTCTACTGTGGTGGTTCAAACGTTGTCTCTGTGGGTGGGTGTTGACAGAGTTGCTGGATCGTATCAATCAGTGCCGGGCCGGGGCGGCTGAGATCGGGCAGGCTGAGGTGTGCGTTACCGGGCTGGCTGGATAATCGGGGTACTATGCGCTGGCTGGCTTCGGCCTCTGCTTCGACTGCGAACACGCCTTGTCGGACAGGGTGATATGTATTGCGCAGGCCGGCATGATGCAGGACGTCATTCAGCCAGTGTTGTCCGCCAATGGTTAAGGCAGGCTTGTTCCACAGGCTGAGGTAAACAGCTTCGGGGTCTGGTCTTATACAGCTGTTGCGGAGTGCCTGGAGAAAGTGTTGTGCAGCCTGTTCTGCTGTCTCTGTCAGTCCAGTCAGTGCGCCGATAGCACGCATCTGGTCGGCCAGGTCACGCAATTGGACGGGTTCACTGTGGAAGACAGGTATGTCCTGAGTGGCCAGCCAGGCCAGATCGCTGGGACGATTGCCGGAGGTCCAGGCGATCACCAGGTCCGGTGCCAGTTGCAGGATGCGTTCGCGGTCTATCCCGCCGAAGGTGCTGAGGCGGGGGATGGATTCGGGCAGGTCAGGTGAATAGGCTGCTGCGGCAACCAGAAGATGTTCACCACTGATTGCCTGTACCAGTTCAGTGGCATGTGGTGATAGTGTGATAATCCGGGGTTGTGCCCAGACAGCAGAACAGAGCAGGCTGATCAGAATATACTGAGCAGCGCGGTGAATGCGATGACACCAGTCCACAATATTATCGTCCGTCTGATCAGTGCCGCATGGGCCAGTATGCCTTCACGTCCTGTGGTGGTGTGATCGGCCAGTGCGGCCTGGCCGGTAGTCTGCAATAAGGCGGTATGGTTCCAGGTGTGTTCCCGCTCCAGTGTCTGCCATGTGTTGATCACGGCTTCAAAATGACCGGTTACAGCATAACCTAATGCGGTGATGCGTGCTGGCAGCCAGTTGACCCAGCCATGCAGCCGACGCAGGCCTTTGGCCAGTGCGGGCTTAACTGCAGTGGTATCGGATAATGATACCAGGTGGTCCAGCACACGATACAGTACAGCACCGATGGCACCGCACAGGATAAATCCGATGACAGGCCCGATCAGTGCCCGGTTTGCCTGGATCAGCAGGCCCTGTTTGATCTGATGGTCCGGATCCTGGTGATGTGGATCCAATTCTGCAAAATAACTGGCAATCTGATTGGTGCGCTGATGCTGTCCGGCGGCCCGTGCCTGCAGGTAGGCTTCAAGGTCGCGTCCGAGGTTGCGTGGTCCGAAGCTGAACAGCAGGGCGGCCAGTCCGAATGCCCAGACGAATAGTGTGCCCAGCGCCGGCATGATGACGAACTGACAGAGGATCACCAGTAACACCAGTGGTATCAGCAGCCAGTTCGGGCTGGCCAGGTGCTGAGCAAAGCGAGCCATGGGTTTTGTGGCGAGTGCTCGCTGATAACAGGTGATGAATACATCGCCTTCGCGCCAGCAGCTGACATTCCAGACGATATGTTCCAGGCATAATGCCAGGATCAGTGTGATTGCTGTGATCATAAACAGGCACTCTTCAGGCTTGCAGCATCGGTTCAGATCGGTGTGGCTGCAAGATCTTCGGGATAGGTGATTTTACGGTTGTCAGCACGACCTGATACCATCAGCATCGTTTCACCTGCCCATTCCAGCACACTGGCTTCGTCGGTCATTGGCAGGTTGGCGGCACAGGCAGCCTGTAAATGCTGATACAGCAGGCCGAACCGACACATCTGCGGTGTGAATGCATGCCAGATATGGCTGCGGTCCAGTGTGTTGCTGATCGTGCCCTGTGCAGTCACCCGTTTGAGCGTGTCAGCAACAGGTCGACCCAGCAGGCCACCTGCTGCAGTCGGGTGGGTCGCGACCTGCGTGATCAGGTGGGTCAGGTCATCCGGATGCAGATAAGGCCGGGCGGCATCATGTACCAGCACCCAGTCTTCCGGGTCAGCCTGTGCTGCGAGTGTGTGTAGTGCATTCAGGACTGAGTTCTGCCGTTCGGCACCGCCGACAACGCATACAATATCAGGATGGCAGGCAAACCGGGTTTGTGCCCATCTGTGATCATCCGGGCTGAGTGCAACACAGGTCTGCCGGATGGTCGGGTGTGCAATCAGCGGTGCCAGTGCATGGTCAATCACTTGCTGATCACCCAGCGGCAGATATTGTTTCGGGATGGTGCTCTGCATGCGCTGGCCGACACCAGCTGCCGGGACGACTGCCCAGTTAGTCATGCTGCCGGATCAGCTGAAAATAGGTTTCTCCGGGTCGCACCAGGCCCAGATCATAACGTGCGCGGGCCCCCACGGCCTCTTTGTGTTGCTGCAGATAGCGGATTTCAGCCAGCAGGGCCTGATTACGTTGGTGTTGTGTTGCCAGCGTTTGTTGTTGTGCTGCCTGCTGTTGCTGCAAACGATGTACATCGGCCAGGCTGCCGACCCCGATCCAGAGTGGATAGTGCAGCATCAGGAGCACAATGATTAAGCCAGAGTTGAGTAAATTCACGCGACAGCATCATGTCAGGCGGTGTGTGTGGCGATTCTCTGCACGTCATCAGCCGATAATCCGGTCACTCGCTGGATGAGCTGCGGATCGGTGCCTTCATGTAACAGGTTGGTTGCGACTGTTTGCAGGCTTTTCTGTTGTCCACGCTGCATTCCTTCCTGTATACCTTCCTGTCTGCCTTCCTGTATACCCTCTTGTTTGCCTTCCTGTCTGCCTTCCTGCATTCCCTGAGCCTTCAGGGCTTCGCCAATGGTCATGATATTCTCCCTTTGTTCCGGTGCAAGTTTGTCTGCGATCTGCTGAAATGCCTGCAGTGGATCTTCAGTTCTGGCGGTCAGTTGATAATATTGCATCAGTGTCTGCAACATTTCCAGGCCACTGGTTTCCTGCGTGATGCTGCGTAAAAATGCTGCTGGCAGGGCAATCAGTGCCGATAAGACATCCTGATCTGTGACATGCTTGAAAAAATAACTGAGCAGGCCAGCCCGATCCTGTTGCAACAGAGCGGCATCGGGTTGTTGCCGCACATCAATCAGTTGTGGTGGGCCCTGCAGTGTGTGTCTGGCATGTTCCGGCGTGCGAAAACGTAAATTCAGATCGTACGGGTAAGGCGTGGTGTAACCATGATAGAACACCATGGTGTGGATTGGTGGCAACCAGTCTTCGTGTGCATGTGGCAGCAGGATACTCGCCTTGTATTGCAGCAGGCGTATAGCCATGGTGCGATCCGGTGTGCTCTGGTGTTCGACCAGCGTGTACAGATAGGCTGTTTCTCCCAGCGTGTCAGGATCGCATAATCTGACCCGATACAGAATATCGCTGTGCAGCTTCTTAAACAGACTGGTCACACGGCTGCCGGATTGCAGTTCCAGAGTATTCAGATCAACTTTGTTCTGCCAGTGCGGTTCCAGATATTGCCGGAAGAAGGCCAGTGCATTCGCAGGCTGTTGCATGACTTTCTGGAAACATCTGTCATGTGGGTTCTGAACTTCATCCATCAGTAGTGCCTGCGGGTCGCCAGCGCAGATCGGGCTCACGTGCGGCACGTACGTCGTCCAGACGCTGTACTGGCAGTGTATGGGGTGCTGACCGAACCCGTTCCGGTTCGGTTGCAACTTCTTTCTGCACAGCGATCATAGCAGCAATAAACAGGTCCAGCGTTTCTTTGTCTTCCGTTTCTGTCGGCTCAATCAGGAAACATTCCGGTACCAGCAGCGGGAAATAAGTGGTTGGCGCATGTACACCATAATCCAGCAGGCGTTTGGCAAAGTCCATCGCACTGACTTTGTGAGTTTGTGCCTGTTTTTTCAGGGTCAGGATAAATTCATGTGTGGCACGACGCATCGGATAGGCCAGTTCAAAACCCGCCTCACGTAATTTTACTGCCAGGTAGTTTGCATTCAGAGTGGCATATTCAGCGACACGCTGCATGCCTTCGCGTCCGAGCAGACGTGCATAGATGTAGGCCCGCAGTAATACACCGGCATTACCGGCAAATGCATGTAGTTTACCGATACTGTGCGGACAGTCGGTCTGCCAGGTGTAGCGTCCGTCTGCGGCCTGTGTGACCATTGGTACCGGCAGGTAGGGCTGCAGTCGCGCACTGACGCCAACCGGCCCGGCACCCGGGCCGCCGCCGCCATGCGGCGTGGAGAAGGTCTTGTGCAAATTCATATGGATGACATCAAAGCCCATATCGCCCGGTCGGACCTTGCCCAGAATCGCGTTCAGGTTCGCGCCATCGTAATATAACAGGCCACCAGCGGCATGTACCAGTTGGGCAATGTCCTGAATCTTACGTTCAAATACACCGAGTGTTGATGGATTGGTCAGCATGATGCCGGCTGTTTGTGGCCCGAGGGCCTGTTGCAGTGCGGTCAGGTCGACATCACCATCAGCCAGTGTCGGGATTTCACGTACCTGATAGCCACACATCACTGCAGTCGCCGGATTTGTGCCGTGCGCAGCATCCGGTACGATGATTTCACAACGGGCATGATCACCACGGGCAGCATGGTAGGCCCGGATCATCGCGACACCAGTGAACTCACCTTGTGCACCAGCGGCAGGGACGAGTGACACGGCCTGCATCCCGGTCACTGTCTTCAGTATAGTCTGCAGTTCGTACAGGCAGCGCAGATAGCCCTGACTGTGTGAATCCGGTGCATACGGATGACGGTTCAGCAGCCCGGGCAGCATCGCCAGGCTGTTACATGCCCGGGGGTTATATTTCATGGTGCAGGAGCCGAGCGGATAAAATGCCGTATCAATCGAAAAGTTTCTGCGCGACAATCGGGTGTAATGGCGCACTGCCTGCAGCTCAGAGACTTCAGGCAGGGCAGCGGGTTGCTGGCGTCGGAATGAGGTCGGTATGCTACTCAGGTCACACAGTGTATCCGGTGCCTGGGCAAAGGCACGACGGCCCGGACGGGATTGTTCCTGGATCAGCACAACAGAGTCAGGTGTTTGTGGAAGATGGCGTGGCATAGTGCAGATAACGGGTGTGGTATTGATATAGCGTCTGGTGTAAAGCGGTCAGTGTGTCGACATTCTGTATGATATCGTCGGCAGTTGCCAGATAGTCAGTCCGGCTGCTCTGGCTGGCGACGATCTGAGCAGCTGCTGTTGCAGATATCTGATCACGTTGCTGAATACGTGCGATCTGGATTTCAACCGGCACATCTATCAGTAATACCCGGTCTGCCGGATAGTCAGCCTGGCTGGTTGGCCAGAGCGGGATCACCAGTACGACATACGGACTGGTAGCTGCGGCGCACTGTTGTAACATCGTGCGGCGGATCGCCGGGTGTAATATGGCTTCCAGCTGTGCACGTGCTGCGGTATCCTGAAAAATGCGGCTGCGTAGCCTTGCGCGGGCCAGACTACCGTCTGGCTGCAGCAGGTCGCGACCCAGAGTCGTGACGATCTGCGCCAGTGCCGGACGACCCGGACGCACCAGCTCCCGGCTGATCACATCCGCATCTGCTACGGCAACGCCAAGCGTCCTGAAATAGTCACTGGCGGCAGATTTGCCGCTGCCGATACCACCGGTCAGTACCACAGTGTACATGATCAGAGCAGTGCCGTCAGATACCAGTGGTTGATCTCAGTGCCACAGAATAGTGCCAGACAGGCTGCGGCGGCAAGGTGCGGGCCGAATGGCATGGGGGTATGGCGATTCTGGCGGCGCAGCAGGATCAGGCCAGTGCCGAGCAGGGTGCCACTGAGTGAGGCGAACAGCAGGATCTGGGGTAATAATTCCCAGCCCAGCCAGGCACCGGATGCGGCATACAGTTTGAAGTCGCCATAGCCGAGGCCATATTTGCCGGTTGCCAGGTGGAACAGATGAAAGACCAGCCACATGCTGACATAGCCGGCGACAGCACCGATGATGGCTGACTCAGGCGTGGTGAAGGTCTGATGCAGATTCGCAATCAGGCCGAGCCAGAGCAATGGCAGGGTCAGCTGATCCGGCAGCAGTCGGGTATCCCGGTCAATCAGGCTGAGAGCCAGCAGACACCAGACAAACAAGCAGGCATAAACTGCCGTGATGCTCAGACCGAAATGGCTGACTACCAGCCAGGTTGCCAGAGCAGTCGCTGTTTCGGTCAGCGGATAGCGAGGACTGATGCTTGCTGCACAATAAGCACACTGCCCGCGCAGCCATAACCAGCTCAGGACGGGTATATTGTGCCACGCACGCAGGCTGTGCCGACACTGCAGGCAATGTGATCCGGGCCGGATCAGATAATCCAGTCCGAACCAGAGGCGGGTGCCGGCAGCAGGTTCAGGGTCCACCATACAGATTTTTTGCGGCAACCGGATAACCAGCACATTCAGAAAACTGCCCATGATCAGGCCCAGCAATATCGTAAAACCGGACCAGACCAATGCATCCACGTTCACTTGGTTAGGTTGAGGGTGACACGGGCAAAGCGACGCTTACCCACCTGGCAGACGAGGGTAGTGCCTGCGTGTAAGATGAGTTTGTGATCGGCAATCTTGTTACCGTCCAGCCGCACCGCACCCTGCCGGATCATGCGGATGCCTTCGGACGTGCTGGCAACCAGACTGGCCTGTTTCAGCAGGTGTGTGATACCGATCTGGCCTGCTTCGGTCTCCAGGGTGATTTCCGGCATCTCGTCGGGTAGTGTGCCCTGCCGGAAGCGTGCGATGAAGTCAGTTCTGGCTCGTTGCGCTTCGGTGGTGCTGTGAAAGCGGGTGACCAGTTCTTCGCCGAGCATGAATTTGACATCGCGTGGGTTCATACCCGCTGCAGTTCGGGCACGTAGCTGGTCAATTTCGGTCATGTCGCGCGTGCTGAGCAGGTCAAAATAGCGCCACATCAGCTCATCTGAGATGGACATCAGCTTACCGAACATGTCCGTTGCCGGTTCGGTGATGCCGATGTAATTATCCAGAGATTTGGACATCTTACGTACACCATCCATTCCCTCCAGCAGAGGGAGTGTGATGATCACCTGCGGTTCCTGCCCGACCTGCTCCTGTAACTGGCGCCCGACCAGCAGGTTGAATTTCTGGTCTGTGCCCCCCAGTTCTATGTCGGTCTGTATGGCAACCGAATCCCAGCCCTGCACCAGCGGATACAGAAATTCATGTATCGCAATCGCCTGCCCGCTTTTGTAACGTTGACTGAAGTCATCCCGCTCTAACATACGGGCAACCGTGTGGCGTGCCGCCAGCCGGATCAGGCCATCGGTACCGAGTTCACGCATCCAAGTCGAATTGAACAGGATCTGCGTTTTGTCCGGGTCCAGTATCTTAAATACCTGTGCCTGATAAGTTTCGGCGTTATGCGCAATTTCAGCGGCAGTCAGTGGAGGCCGGGTCTGATTCTTACCGGTCGGGTCGCCAATCATCCCGGTAAAATCGCCGATCAGAAACTGAATGTCGTGTCCGAGGGTCTGAAACTGGTACAATTTGTTGAGCAGTACCGTGTGGCCCAGATGCAGATCGGGCGCAGTCGGATCAAATCCGGCCTTGATGCGCAGCGGGCGATCCTGTTGCAGTTTGCTGATCAGGTCGGCTTCCGGCAATATGTCGTGTGTGCCCCGGCGGATCAGGTTCAGTGTGGCTTCCATAGACAGAGACAGAGGTTTGTTGGACAAAAGATTGATACCGCTTTTCGGGATGATATTGGTCGTGTTATCTGTGGGTGTCCGGGCAGAAGGTGGCTGGTATTCACATGTGATCTCAGCCGGTGATTCGTTATCTCATATCTTCCAGCAGCATGCTGTTCCGGCAGCGACCTTAGCCACATTGCTCAGGAACCCGGCTATAGCACAGCATCTGGCACGTATCCGGCCCGGGCAGATTGTGCATCTCCTGAAAGATCAGCAGCAGGAACTGATTCAGCTGCTGCTGGTGCGCAGCACACGTGAAAGCCTGCGCATTCAGGCCCGGCAGCCATCCGGCTTTACCGTGACAGTGGATAAAAAGCCAGTCACGACCCGGACTGCCAGTGCTGCCGGGGTGATTCAGTCTTCGTTATTTCTGGATGGCCAGCGGGCCGGGCTGAGTGATGCGAAGATCATGGAACTGGCGGATCTGTTTCGCTGGGACATAGACTTTGCGCTGGATCTGCGTCCGGGAGACCAGTTCCGGCTGGTATATGAAGAGCAGGTGCTGGAAGGCCGTAAATGGCGTGATGGCCCGATCCTGGCTGCTGAGTTCATCCATCGCGGTGAGCGTTATCATGCGTTTCGTTATCAGGACAGTCAAGGGGATATCGCGTATTACAATGCACAGGGCTACAACAAAAAGCGTAGTTTTATCCGTTCGCCGATTCCGTTAGCCCGGGTCAGTTCCGGCTTCAGCAACCGACGCTGGCATCCGGTACTGCAACGCTGGCGTGCGCACAGAGGCGTTGATTATGCTGCACCGACCGGTACCCCGATTAAGGCGACGGGTAAGGGCAAGGTCAGGTTTGTCGGCTGGAAGAAGGGTTACGGGCGTACCGTGATTGTGCAGCATGGCCGGGAGTATCAGACATTGTATGCACATTTATCCCGTTATGCCCGAAAATTGCAGGTAGGTCAGCGGGTCGCGCAAAGTGAAGTGATTGGTTATGTCGGTCAGAGTGGTCTGGCTACGGGTCCACACCTGCATTATGAATTTCGGGTGAACGGGGTACATCGTAATCCGCTGACGATTAAGTTACCGCGTACGTTACGTCTGAAGACACAACAGCTGGCAGCCTTTCAGCGTCAGATTGTGCCGTTGTCTGATCAGCTGGCGCAGCTGGAACCTGCAGTGGTCGTGGCGGAGCAGACATCTTATCAGGCAGATAGCGATGGCACTGGTAATCTTTGATTTAGACAGTACCCTGATTGAAGGCGACTCAGATTTTTTGTGGGGCCAGTATCTGGTCGAACAGGGTGTGGTGGATGCTGCTGAGTATGCCGCAAAGAATGCACAGTTTTTTGCCGACTATAAAGCAGGCACACTGGATATTGCGGCCTTCCAGCGTTTCGCGCTGTGCCCACTGGCGCAACACGCGCTGGGTGATCTGATTCGCTGGCGGGCGGATTTTGTCGTGGACAAGATCCGGCCCCTGATCCGGCCAGAGGCACTGAAGGTAGTGCTGCAACATCATCGGGCCGGGGATGTGTTACTGATTATCACGGCGACTAACAGCTTTGTGACGCGACCAATTGCGGACTGTTTTGGCATTGTGCACCTGATCGGGACCGAACCGGAACGCTGCGGCGATCAGTTTACCGGTCAGGTTAGCGGTATCCCCAGTTTTCGCGCGGGGAAGGTGGCCCGGTTGCAGGACTGGTTACAGGTGCATCAGTTATCGCTGGTTGACAGTGTGTTTTACAGCGATTCGCACAATGACCTGCCGTTGTTACAGACAGTAGACCATCCGGTTGCGGTGAATCCGGATGAGACATTGCAGGCACACGCGATTGCACAGGACTGGCCGATCCGCGACTGGCGTCATACTGTGGCTACCGGTTGAGCACGTACTGGATCCTGTGGAGTGCGAGCCTGGGGCTGACCCTGATCAGCCTGACCGTGTCTTTGCTGGTGGGTAGTGCTGAGATCGCCCCGGCTGAGGTGTGGCGGTATGTATTGTCGGATGACGGCAGCCTGTCTGACCGTATCATCGATGAATTGCGTCTGCCACGCACCCTGTCAGCATTTGCAGTTGGCGGTGTACTGGCGTTAGCTGGTGCGCTGATGCAGGTCTTATTGCGCAATCCGCTGGCCGATCCGTATGTGCTGGGGGTATCGGGTGGGGCTGCGTGTGCCGTGATGTTGGGCATGTTGCTGAGCCTGTCCGGCCTGTGGCTGACGCCGCTGGCATTTGGCGGTGCCCTGTTCAGCATTGTGGTGGTATTTGCGCTGGGGCAGGGTGCCTATGCGCACACCACGGATCGTTTGTTACTGACTGGTATTGTTGTTGCGGCCGGCTGGTCGGCCCTGATCAGTCTGATACTGAGTCTCGGGCCACCGATGCGGCTGCCCGGAATGTTATTCTGGTTGATGGGCGATCTCAGCGATGCGTTATCGCCTCTGGTGGTACTGGCGATACTCGGCGTTGGCCTGCTGGCTGCCCTGTGGCTGGCGCCGCAGCTCAATCTGGCCGTGTACGGACTGCAACAGGCGGCCTTACTCGGCGTGAATCCGCAACGGCTGCAGCATCAGATATATTTTCTGGCATCCCTGCTGACAGCGGCAGCGGTCAGTATTGCCGGGGCAATCGGATTTATCGGCCTGATCGTACCGCATATGGTACGGCTGGCGGGTGGGCGGGATCACCGCATTCTGTTGCCGGTCGCGGTGTTGCTGGGCGGGAGTCTGCTGGTGCTGGCAGATACGCTGGCACGTACCGTGATCAGCCCGATGCAGTTGCCGGTTGGTGTGCTGACCGCGATGCTCGGTGTGCCGGTATTTTTGTGGCTGCTGCACCGCAGAATATAGTGTTGTCGGTAAAAAGGGGCTTATTCAGACAGAGTTGTTTGATGAGGCTTTCCGAGTTCACTGACTCCCAAACAAACGGGGCGAATCATAATACCCCATTTGTAGAGCTTGATGCCTTTTCCATAGATGGTTTGGCTCAATTTGACGACAGGATGAACCTCTTTCCATGGTGATGGATACCTCTTGAATTTGCGATAGTGCCAGGATCAGAACAGACTCAGGCCAGGTTTTTCAGGGCCAGCCTGGCCACCTCCTTCAGCATCAGTGCTAGCGGATGAGGCTCTTGTGCGCTCTGAAATAACCAGAACGCCTCAAAAGCTTCTTCACGCCGCGCAAACAATTTCCGGTGGGAAAATTGTTGGAGTGCATACAGCAATTCCCGCTGCGATAGAAACCCCCAATAAAAATAAGGGTTGTAGGGGTG
>CAWUJM010000012.1:0-39412 GCA_963922685.1 uncultured Gammaproteobacteria bacterium
ACCCCTACAACCCTTATTTTTATTGGGGGTTTCTATCGCAGCGGGAATTGCTGCATGATGATGAAATCGCACATCAATCTGAATCAGGCTGAGATCAGTGTTGAATACTGGTGTACAATTCTGCAGTGCCTGATGCAGGCAACCGCTTATGAACAGAAGATATATCAGCTGACAGAGCACCAAAATGACGATTTTTCTGAACGGAAACGCCAGAGACATGGCAGCAGACACCTGCATTCAGGATCTGATCAGCCACCTACCGCTCAGCCAGGCCCGCTTCGCGGTCGAAGTGAATGGCACACTGGTACCACGCAGTACCTATGCCGTGCACAAGCTCCAGCCGGATGACCAGGTCGAAATTGTACATGCGATCGGCGGAGGTTAAGATGGTCCCGCTGGCGGAACTGGTGACCTGGTGCAATGCGCAGTTGGGCCCGGCTGATTTTAATGATTACTGCCCGAATGGATTACAGATCGAAGCCTGCGTCCAGGTAAACAGAATCGTGAGCGGCGTGACCGCAAGCCTGGCCTTAATTGAAGCAGCCAGCGCGCAACAGGCAGATGTATTACTGGTGCATCATGGCTATTTCTGGCGCGGTGAACCCAGCCCACTGACCGGCATGAAGGGACGCCGGATCCGCGCCCTGATGCAGCATCATCTCAGTCTTCTGGCCTATCACCTGCCTCTGGATGCGCACCCGGTACTGGGTAACAATGCCTGCCTTGGTCGGCAACTGGGTCTGGACGGACAACCCGACGCCGCTCATCACTTGCTGTGGGGTGCGACCCTGCCAACGCCGATGCATACCACTGAGCTGGCAACCCGTATCCGGCAACGACTGCAACGTGACCCGATCGTAATTGATGCCGGACGCCCGATTCGGCGCATTTCCTGGTGTACCGGCGCGGCGCAGGATACCATCGTGCAGTCGGCAGCAGCCGGTTATGACGCGTATCTCAGCGGTGAGATCTCGGAACAGACTCAGCATCAGGCGCAGGAGCTGGGGATCACCTATTTCGCCGCCGGACACCATGCGACCGAACGGTACGGCGTGCAAGCTCTGGGAGAACAGCTGGCCAGCCATTTTTCGTTACATCACGAGTTTATTGATCTGGATAACCCAGCCTGATGGTCTTTCTGATACGTTGTCTTTATCTGTCTGTCAGCCTGTTCTGCTTATCCTGCAATCTGACTGCCTGTGGACAGAAGGGCCCGCTGATCCTGCCGGATCAGGTGTCTGAATCTGTTATGAGGCCAGGTTGAGTATGGATCATTTTCAGTACCGGTCCAGCGAACTGTCTGCCGAACAGGTGCCGCTACGTCAGATAGCCGCACAATTCGGTACACCCTGCTATGTGTATTCGCGGGCGGCCCTGACGCAACAATGGCAGGCATTTGATCAGGCATTTGCCGGACGGGATCACCTGATCTGTTTTGCGGTCAAGGCGAACCCCAGCCTAGCCGTACTGGATGTGCTGGCGCACTTGGGTGCCGGTTTCGATATTGTGTCGGGCGGCGAACTGGCACGCGTCATCGCTGCAGGTGGCGATCCGGCGCAAGTCGTGTTTTCCGGCGTCGGCAAGCAGGTATGGGAACTGGAACAGGCACTGGAACAGGGGATCCGATGCTTTAATGTTGAATCATCTGCCGAACTGGCACGATTGAACCAGGTCGCCGCCAGGATGCAACGGATCGCACCGGTTTCGCTGCGGGTAAACCCGGATGTGGATGCAAAGACCCATCCGTATATTGCCACAGGCCTGAAACAGAACAAATTCGGTGTGGACATTGCCCAGGCACTGGACTGGTACCGCTATGCTGCCAGCCTGCCACATATCCGGATCGTCGGTATAGATTGCCATATCGGCTCACAACTGACTGAGCTGACACCCTTTCTGGATGCGCTGGTACCCGTACTGGAACTGGTGGATCAGCTGACAGCAGAAGGGATCGCGCTGGAACATCTGGATCTGGGCGGCGGACTGGGTGTGTGTTATCAGGACGAACAACCGCCTTTGCCCGCTGAGTATGTCACCGCATTGCTGGATCGACTGAAAGACCGCCCACAGGAAGTGATACTGGAGCCCGGACGAGCGATCGCAGCAGATGCAGGCGTGTTACTGACGCAGGTGGAATATCTGAAGCCGGGAGAACACAAAAATTTCGCAATCGTGGACGCTGCCATGAACGACCTGCTGCGCCCCGCCCTGTACGATGCCTGGCAGCCGGTGATCCCGGTGGCGCAAAAGTCGACAGCAATAGTAGCACGGTATGATGTGGTCGGCCCGATCTGCGAGACCGGGGACTTTCTGGCCAAAGACCGGTTACTGGCGATCTCTGCCGGGGACCTGCTGGCAATCGGTGCTGCCGGTGCCTACGGTTTTTCCATGGCGTCGCAATATAACAGCCGACCACGTCCGGCAGAGGTAATGGTGGATGGCGATCAGATGTTCTGCGTACGTCCGCGAGAATCAGTCACCAGTTTGTTTGCAGCTGAATCCATTCTCCCCCGCACAATAAGGCCCACCTGACCTGCACTCACAGTTAAATCAGCTGACTATGTTTTTAATGCCTTTATTTCTTTTAAGGTTAATTCTGTCATTTCAGCAATCATTTTTACATCAAGCACATCAGCTTTCAATAACTTGATAGCTATTTCAATTCTTTGTTCTTTTTTACCCTCCTCTCTACCCTCTTCTATACCTTCTCTTCTACCTTCTTCTCTGCCAACACCATATGAGGATTCCACCATACTGGATTGATAGTGCAGGTCATCCTGATATCTTGCATAAGCAAGGCGTTCTTTTTCGGGTAACTTTAAGACATCCAGCTCCTGCTGCGCTTTTTTTAAACCTTTTGCCTTAAAACCTGATTTTATTTCTTCATTTTTCAAAAAGTATATCCATTCATCTAATGTGTCTTTAGCAACATCATTAAAATTATTCACTTTTATCAGGTAATATTCCGGAAATATTTCATAAATTCTGTTTTTTCTGTAAAGCTTTTTCTGACTTATCGATAGTTTTAATGTATCCTGCTCATGCAAACCCTGAAAGTTTGTTGCGCCGTAATAAACATAATCTTTACCCTGGCCCAGATCAAAATAGAGTATATTGACTGAAATAACCTTCACAACCTTTGAATAAGGATCGCCTTTTTCAAGATGCTCAGTAATTATTTTTGATGTACCAAATAATATTCTTTGCAAATAATCAAGTTCACGTTCATACTGTACTTCAATAATAATGATTTCATCATTTCGGCTTTTAACCTTAAAATCAACCCGGTTAAATTTATCCTGACTATCTTCCTGATTACTTTCACTTTCGAGAATATCAAGAATCTGAATATTGTCTTTGAGTAATTCACTCAGAAAACCCTCCAGAATTTCGAAATTAGCCTTACTCCTTAATAATTTTTTCATTGCCCAGTCAAAACTGATCAGTTTTCGTGACATGTGATATTTCTCCACAAGCAGAGATGCAGTGAATGGTGATCGGATGTGCTGCGTACATCTACCTGAATCAGTCACCAGCTTGTTTGCAGCTGAATCCATTCTCCCGCACAATAAGGTCCACCTGACCTGCACTAGACAGTTAAATCAGCTGACTATGTTTTTAATGCCTTTATTTCTTTTAGGGTCAATTCTGTCATTTCAGCAATCGTTTTTATATCAAGCACATCAGCTTTCAATAACTTGATAGCTATTTCAATTCTTTGTTCTTTTTTACCCTCCTCTCTACCCTCTTCTATACCTTCTCTTCTACCTTCTTCTCTGCCAACACCATATGAGGATTCCACCATACTGGATTGATAGTGCAGGTCATCCTGATATCTTGCATAAGCAAGGCGTTCTTTTTCGGGTAACTTTAAGACATCCAGCTCCTGCTGCGCTTTTTTTAAACCTTTTGCCTTAAAACCTGATTTTATTTCTTCATTTTTCAAAAAGTATATCCATTCATCTAATGTGTCTTTAGCAACATCATTAAAATTATTCACTTTTATCAGGTAATATTCCGGAAATATTTCATAAATTCTGTTTTTTCTGTAAAGCTTTTTCTGACTTATCGATAGTTTTAATGTATCCTGCTCATGCAAACCCTGAAAGTTTGTTGCGCCGTAATAAACATAATCTTTACCCTGGCCCAGATCAAAATAGAGTATATTGACTGAAATAACCTTCACAACCTTTGAATAAGGATCGCCTTTTTCAAGATGCTCAGTAATTATTTTTGATGTACCAAATAATATTCTTTGCAAATAATCAAGTTCACGTTCATACTGTACTTCAATAATAATGATTTCATCATTTCGGCTTTTAACCTTAAAATCAACCCGGTTAAATTTATCCTGACTATCTTCCTGATTACTTTCACTTTCGAGAATATCAAGAATCTGAATATTGTCTTTGAGTAATTCACTCAGAAAACCCTCCAGAATTTCGAAATTAGCCTTACTCCTTAACAATTTTTTCATTGCCCAGTCAAAACTGATCAGTTTTCGTGACATGTTGTATTTCTCCACACGCAGAGATGATGGTGAATGGTGATCAGGTACTCTGCGTACGTCCACGAAATCTGTCGCCAGGTTGTTTGCATCTGAGTCTACCTTTTCCGCAAAGGGGTCAGAACATTATTTTTCGATGACATAACCGGCCACCATCATCTGTCCAGACACTGGCATGGGCACTGTGCCATTCATCCAGCACATACCGCTGCGCGATCTGCTCATCCGGCAAACGATGCTGGTGTACCGCCGGGCGATGCGTATGACCATGGATCATCTGCGTCACACGGTAACGCTGCAGATAGTCAAGCACCGCCTCTGGCGTCGCATCTGTCTGACTGAGTGGTACCAGATTGTTGCGACTGCAGGCGCGATAGGCAGCCGCCATATTGCGCCGCGCAGTGCGCGAGCGCAACCGCACCAGAGAATGAAACCAGCGGCTGCGCAGTCGCCGCCGGACCGCCTGATAGTGATGATCATGGGTGCACAACTGGTCGCCGTGCAATAACAACGTTGGTTGACCGGCGATGGTCAGGCGGTATACCTCCGGCAACAGCACAGCACCCACCTGACGAGCAAATCGCTGGCCAAGCATAAAATCACGGTTGCCATGCTGGAGAGACAAGGCAACGCCGCGCTGTGTCAGTCGCTGCAGGCAGGCACGTACCTGGCAGGCTAACGGCGCATCATCATCATCGCCGATCCAGGCATCAAACAGGTCTCCCAGAATATACACGTGATCGCCAGCTTGTGGCCCGATGTGGATATAGTGTTGCCATAATGCCAGGATGTCCGGCTGGTCCGCAGAAAGGTGGACATCCGAAATAAAATGTTTTCTGCCCACTAACTGAGTCAGCTGAGTGCCATCGCGTGGCGGACATCTGCCATGGTTTCGCGTGCCACGTCGCTCGCCCGTTCACAGCCTTCACGCAGAATGTTCCGGACCAGATCCGGTTGCGCAGCATATTCTGCCGCACGTGCCTGAATGGGCGTCAGCTCCTGCACCATCGCATCAATCACGGGTTGTTTGCACGCGACGCAACCAATCTCAGCACTACGACAACCGCGCTGTACCCAGTCGCACGTAGCTGCGTCGGAATAGACTTCGTGCAATGACCATACCGGACACTGCTGAGGATCTCCCGGATCGTGCCGACGTACCCGCGCCGGATCAGTCGGCATAGTACGGATCTTCTGGCTGACAGTGTCCGGAGCCGCATCTAATGCAATCGTATTCGCATACGATTTTGACATCTTCTGCCCGTCCAAGCCCGGCATTCTGGGTGCACGAGTCAGTAATGGCTGCGGCTCCGGCAGGATCAGTTTCCCGCCACCTTCCAGATAACCGAGCAATCGCTCGCGCTCGGTCAGACTCAGATGTTGCTGGTGATTCAGTAATGCCTGGGCGGTGGCCAGCGCATCTGTATCACCCTGTTCCTGATACGCCTTGCGATAATTGCGATAAAGTTGCGTATTTTTTTTGCCGAGCTTGCGGATCGCCTGTTCCGCCTTAGCAACAAAATCATCATCCCGGCCATAGATATGATTGAACCTGCGCGCGATTTCGCGCGTCAGTTCAACATGCGCCACCTGATCTTCACCAACAGGCACCAGTCCGGCGCGATATAGCAGGATATCTGCTGACTGTAGCAGCGGATAACCGAGGAATCCATAAGTTGTCAGGTCTTTCTCATGTAGTTTTTGTTGCTGATCTTTATATGAGGGCACCCGTTCCAGCCAGCTGAGCGGCGTCAGCATCGACAACAACAGGTGTAATTCAGCATGTTCCGGTATGTGTGACTGGATGAATAAGGTCGCTTCGTGCGGATTGATGCCGACCGCCAGCCAGTCTGTCAGCATATCGCGCGTATGCTGCGGGATCTGTTCCGGCGCATCGTATCCGGTAGTCAGTGCGTGCCAGTCAGCAACAAAGAAAAAGCACTGATGTTCATGCTGCAGCTCCAGCCAGTTTTTGAGCACGCCGTGATAATGCCCGAGGTGCAGACGCCCGGTCGGGCGCATGCCGGATAATACGCGGGCTGGTGGGTTCAGTGGCACAATTAAGACTCCAGCCATTGATTGATCTGTTGTACATGACTGTCATCCAGCGTACCCACCGCCTGATACAGAGATAAGGTGCTCAGGACATACTGATAACGTGCCTGAGCATAGTCACGCCGGGCACGGTACAGATCGCGCTGGCTGTTCAGAACATCGACCAGTGTCCGGGTCCCGGCGTCAAACCCGGCCTGAGTCGCCTGCAAGGCACTCTGCGCTGAGACCTGCACGGCCTGCAGTGCCCGCACCCGGCCAATACTGGTCTGGATACCACGATAGGCGGTACTGACCTGGCGCTCAACAGCATATTGTTGCTGTGCCAGCTGCGCCTGCGCCGATTGTTCGGCGTAACGGGCCTGCCGAACCTGTGCCTGCACACTACCGCCCTGATAGATCGGCACGGTCAGTTGTAGTCCGATGCTGCGGTTAGTACGATCCGTGCCCGTCGCCGACCGGGTCTCTGACCGAATGAGGCTGGCCTGCAGATCCAGCACAGGATAATGGCCTGACTGCTGTATTGCGATCTCATCCCGTGCAATCACGGCGGCCAGCCCGGCGGACTGCAGCGCAAGGTTATGCTCACGCGCCCGGACACCCCAGTCCCGGTCTGTCTGTGGTATCTGCAAGGGAATCGTGGCTTGCAGCCGGGCCAGTGACTGCGGCAGCTTCCGGGTTATTTCACGCAACGCTGCATGCGCATTATCCAACGCATTTTCAGCAGACAGCAAGGCAGCCCCCGCCTGGTCTGATCTGGCCTGTGCCTCATGCACACCAGTCATCGCAACCAGACCGACGTCAAAACGTTGCTGCGCTTGTTCCAGCTGACGACCAATCGCTGCTTTTTCGCTTTGTGCAAAACGCAGGTCATCCTGCGCCCCCAGCACCCCGAAATACGCCTGCGCCACCCGCATAATCAGGTTCTGTTCGACAACCTGATACTGTAGGTCGGCCTGCACCAGTGCCTTATCCGCCCGGCTCAGTGCCAGCCAGGCAGCCCGACGATACAGCGGTTGTGTCAGATTCAGTCCGATGCTGTTGCTGGCATAATCGTCAGCGGCATAGCCATCGGGCAGGTGCTGCTGGTAGCCCAGTTGTCCGCTGAGCGTGATCGTCGGACGTAACGCGGCCAGTGCCCGGGGCCGCGTTTCATAGCGGGCGGCCCGGTTCGCAGCAGCTACCTGTATCTGCGGATCAGTCAGTCTGGCCTGCTGATACACGCTCCAGAGATCATCCGCTACCGCCAGTGCACTGAATGCCAATACACTACTCGCAATCAGCAGACAGCGGTTCAAACACTGTTTCATGGTGTGTTTCCCAGCATGGGTGGCACTAACAATTGAGGATCTATCTGGTGTCGGCGCAGTTTCATACGCCAATCCAGATGCGGCCCGGTGGTACGCCCGGTTGCTCCCACGCGACCTACCAGCTGACCCTGCTTTACCCGATCACCGACCCGGACAACCAGTTCGCTCAGATGTAATAATCCGGATGTGAGCTGGTGCCCGTGATCAATGACCAGAGTACCGCCTGAATAAAACATATCCGGTGCTGCCACCGTGACGATACCAGCCGCTGGTGCCACAACCGGCGTACCCGTCGGACGGGCGACATCCACCCCGTAGTGAGGGCGTTTTTTCTGGCCATTCAGAATGCGCTGACTGCCATATACGCCGCTAATCGGGCCGGTGACCGGCCAGATAAAGCCCGCCATGAAGTCCTGCCGGTCATCATCCCGGCGACGTGCTGCGCGCAGCAGACGGCTGTCACGCCGGACGCGACTGACCGCCTGCGGCGTCATCGGTGCAACCTTGTTATCCGGCAGCTGGATCCGCTGGATCGCATACTGGCGTTGTGCTACCGTCAGGACGCGATGCTCTGTCGCGCCATCGGCATACCGGATCCGCAAACGTGAGGCCTCTGGCATATCGCGATCAAAGCCGATCAGAAACGTGCCCGTGCGACTGACACGCACTGGCTGGTCATCCTGCCACACGCGGGCACCGGGTATGGTGGTACCGATCACCAGACCGCCCTGTAACAGTGGGCCAGTTAAGGTGGTCTGTGCCCGGACCGGCAGACTCAGCAGCAGACAGCAGATCAGCCAGAACGAAGGTCGCAGGATAGGGAACACAAGCAGCATCTGGTCAGGTCCGGATTCAAACTGAGAACACTCTTCAGTGCAGTGACACAACCACCTTCAGCGCAACTTTCAGGATGACACCGCGTCATTCCGTGCGAAGTCGCGGAATCCATAGTCTCCGGGTCCAGAAAGGATAGATTGGTCGCAGATCAGCACCGTTGCTGCATAATCTGGCGGATGACCGCATGTATCCGGCGATTACCGGCCAGTATGTCACCGCTATCCAGTGGATCATCTGCGCCCTGCAGGGTCGTCACGATACCGCCGGCCTCCCGTACCAGCAGCATACCTGCCGCAATATCCCATGGCTTAATACGTTGCTGCCAGGTGCCATCCAGATAACCGGCAGCGACGAATGCCAGATCCAGTGCCGATGAGCCGCTGCGACGCAAACCCATACCTGCCGTAGCCAGAGCCTGCTGCAGATCGGCATAAATCGCCTGCTGCTCAGGATCGTTCATACCGGAAGAACAACCTACCAGTATGCCACATAATCCTGGTTGCTGCCGGATGCGCAGGCGCCGGTCATTCAGCAAGGCCCCACCACCGCGTTCCGCAACATACAGATGATTGCGCACCGGCTCGTAAATCACACCAACCTGAATCAGGCCACGATGACGCAGGGCTATCGAAACCGCAAAATGCGGCAGGCCATGTAAATAGTTATGTGTGCCATCCAGTGGATCAATGATCCACTCATGGTCACTCCGACCCAGAGCACCACTTTCTTCTGCCAGAATCGCATGCGCCGGATACGCATCCTGGATGGTTTGGATGATCGCCTGTTCTGCCTGCTGATCGACCATTGAGACCAGCCCGTGTCCCGCCTTCCGCTGAATCTGCAAGGTATCCACCCGGTGCACATAGCGCATCACCAGATTACCTGCCTTGCGGGCAGCACGAATCGCTATCTGAGTTGCCGGATTCATACCGAATGGGCCGAACGGATCGCCGTCTGCATCTTGTGAATCATATCGTAATAAGGTCGCAGGGCATCTGGCCCGGCGTGAGCAAAGATACCCGAGCCAACCACAAAGGTGTCCGCGCCGGAAGCAGCAATCTGACCGATATTGCTGACCTTGACGCCACCATCAACAGATAACCGGATCGGGCGATTGTCGATACGCTGACGCACCTGTTGCAGCTTTGCCAGCGTACCCGGCAGAAAGACCTGTCCACCGAAACCCGGGTTGACCGCCATCAGCAGAATCAGATCCAGCTGATCCAGAACATAATCCAGATGATACAGCGGCGTGGCCGGGTTAAACGCCAGACCTGCCTGACAGCCTGCCGCCTTAATCTGTTGCAGGCTGCGATCCAGATGATCGGTTGCTTCCGGGTGAATCGTGATGCAGGTTGCGCCAGCAGCAGCAAATTCGTGAATCAGCTGATCCACTGGTCGCACCATCAGGTGCACATCAATCGGTGCTGTGATGCCATAGGTACGTAATGCTGTGCAGACCATCGGGCCAACGGTCAGATTCGGCACATAATGATTATCCATCACATCAAAATGGATCCAGTCTGCCCCGGATGCGAGTACAGCGGTACATGCTTCACCCAGCCGCGCGAAATCAGCGGCCAGAATGGAAGCAGCGATCCTGGCCTCCGGCATAATCCGACCCTCAGTCTGTGGCACGAGCAAGCTGCGGATCCAGCACCAATGTATCCGCCCGATCCGGGCCGGTCGAAATCACTGCGACTGGCGTATCACATAATTCAGCAATCCGCGCCAGATAAGATTTTGCAGCGGCTGGCAGTTCATCGTAGCACGTGATACCTGCCGTGCTGCCAGACCAGCCTGGCAGTTCCTCATATACTGGCTCGCAGGCCGCAAACTGCCTGCCATCCAGTAGTGGTGTCGTCAGTGTCTGATCCTGATACCGGTAAGCCACGCACAATTTCAGCGTCTCCAGACCGTCCAGCACATCCAGCTTGGTGATACACAGGCCGCTGACACTGTTCAGTTGCAGAGAGCGTTTCAGCGCGACAATATCCAGCCAGCCACAACGCCGCTTGCGCCCGGTGGTTGCACCAAACTCATGCCCTCGCTCACCCAGATGCTGACCCACCACATCATCCAGCTCAGTCGGGAAAGGGCCGCTGCCCACCCGGGTGGTATACGCCTTCACAATACCTAGCACATAATGCAGTGCTCGCGGGCCAAGCCCGCTGCCACTGGCAGCCGCACCAGATAAGGTGTTGGAAGACGTCACATACGGATAGGTACCATGATCTATGTCAAGCAAGGCACCCTGTGCACCTTCAAACAAGATGCGCTGGCCAGCCTGAGACAGGCGATATAACTCATCCGGTACATCTGCGATCAACGGCTCGATTCGGGTACGGTATGCCAGTGCCGCATCAATCACCGGCTGACTGGCAAGTGGTTCAGCACCAAACACCTGCTGCAGGATCGTATTGTGATAGGCCATCACTTCCTGCACCCGTCGGCTGAAATGATCTGCATCCAGCAGTTCGTACAGCCGGATACCACGACGCGCGACCTTATCCTCGTAGCAGGGTCCGATACCGCGCCCGGTGGTGCCGATCGCCTGTTGTCCCAGTGCTCGTTCCCGGGCTTCGTCCAGCGCAATATGGTATGGCAGAATCAGGTTGCATGCACTGCTTACCTGCAACCGACCGGCGGTGGCAATACCGGCCTGTGCGAGGGTTTCCAGCTCTTCCACCAGAGCACTCAGCGACAACACCACACCATTGCCAATCAGGCAACGCACCTGCGGTCGCAGAATACCCGACGGAATCAGGTGCAATACCGTCTTTTCGCCCTGAATCACCAGAGTATGCCCGGCATTATGGCCACCCTGAAAGCGCACCACCGCAGCAAATTGTTCTGTCAGCCAGTCAACAATTTTACCTTTGCCTTCATCACCCCACTGAGCTCCGATAACAACCAGATTATCCGACATAGTCATACCTGTTCACTGTTTCCTGCTCAAACTGCAGTAGGATGGTGTGGAGAGAACTGAGTTATAAATCAGCCCTTACCCGATCATGCCTTGACTACTTAATTGATTTGAAATTTCAATGTCTTTTTTCAGTAATGCATTAATGACCTGATTTAGTGAGAACGCTTGCCCCTCAGCTTGAAGCTTCCCAATAAAAAAATGCTTTTACTTCTTTGTCAAGGTAAATCGGTATATCCAATTCTTCAATTGGCCTGTAGAACTTACCCTGTTCTGCACGACTAAAATCATATTCGTCTTTCATCATGGACACCTTCGTTGATATTCTTTACTTTCATTCCTGGTAGCTTTACGAGCACTGATAATTCTTACCAGCTCCATATCATCCTGATCTTTTAATGTATGTACTACGACGAGCACAACCTCATCCATTGATTTTCCAAGCAACAACCATCTGTCTTCACCCTCTGAGTGCTCCTCATCATATTTATTCAGAGCATATGGATCTGCGAATACATATGATACTTGCCCAAATGTAATGCCATGCTTCCGGATATTGATTTCTTTTTTGGGATCCCACTCAACTGGAGAATTTTCGGATGCTGAGACTGCATTCAGTCCACCAGTTGCTGTCTGGTAAACAAGGGTTGCATGAATTTATCCATATGGTGTTTCAGTGGAACATAAGTCGTATGATCATAGCTTTTAACATCAACAGAAACCGGCAATGCACTTTCCTGAAATAAAGTACATAAACGGCCGATCAGTGCTTCTGGTATATCGCCATGCAGCACAAGGTGCCAGCACAGACTGTATCAGTCGCAACTGTTCAACGGTGATGCCATGCTTCATGCAGACGTCTCAACGACTTTCTGCAATAAGCACATATGCAGATCGTCCATCTGTTGCAGATAGTGATCCTTAATATCGCTGATGACGGTCGCAAATATTTTGCAGTCGTACACATGAGACACCTGGTTTCTGGCATCCAGTGCACGCATCCAGATGTCGCCCTCACTGATCAGGTGACTTTCAAAGGCCTTACGGATCACTGTCCTCGGTGTTTTTTGCGGAAATACGACATTTTCATATTCCAGATAGTCCGCCATCACCTTCCATGCCAGCTCCATCGTATATTCAAAACGCTGAATCACCCCTTCCTGTTCCAGCTGCGATAACTCACCTCGCTCCTGCTGCCATTCTATCGCTTCACGCAGCAGCATGAAGGCGCGCCGGTAATTATCAAAGCGATATTGCCATCTGGGCTTATCCGGTTTACACGACATACAGCTGGCTTGTGGCAGAGAAGGTTATTGCGTATCCGTGACCGGGACCAGCTCCCAGCCCCGGGCAGTCCGGCTGAGTTTGTGTTGCGCACCCTGCTCCTGCGGTGTGCCCGCCTGATCCGACAAGGCCTGAATCACGATATGGCCGGCAGCACGCAGGGCAGCAATCTCCTGCACCAGCTCCGGATCGGTCTCAGCTGGTACCAGAATCGTATCCGGTATGGCTGCCTGTGCCAGGCCTGAGGACAGCAGGGTCTTCAGGTCCGCACTGAATCCGGTGACGGGACGAGCCCGACCAAATGCAGCACCGATCCGGTCACAACGTCCGCCTCCTGCCACTTCGTAGCCCTGACCCGGCACAAACGCCGCAAAGGTCAGGCCGGTCTGATAATGATAGACGCGCGCTTCAGCCAGATCATAATGCACCGGGAGTTCCAGGCCCTCTCCCAGCTGCGCCAGCTCATCCAGCGCAGTGTGCACCACCGGTGGCGCAGCACGCAGACAGTCGCGTGCCTGATCCAGTACCTCTGCGGCCCCGTTTAACGTCACCAGAGCACACAACATGTCACGGTATGGTGCCACCACATGCCGTTCGGTCAGCCAGCACATCAGGTCGGCTGACGCCTTGCGTTGTAAGATACCGGACAGTTCCGTTGCCTGCTCAGATGACAGGCCTGCCTGTGCGGCCAGGGTGCGGTAAATGCCAACATGCCCCAGATTCAGATGAATCTGCTCTATCCCCGCCTGCTGCAGAGTGGCCAGCATTAACTGTAAGACTTCACGATCTGCAGCGATACCAGCATATCCGTATAATTCAGCACCAATCTGCAGCGGATTGCGCGTACCCGCCAGACGGTCGGAGCGGGCCTGAAACACGCTGCCGATATAACACAGGCGTGTGGGAGCCTCGCGCTGTAGCTGATGCGCATCAATCCGTGCGGTCTGCGGTGTAATATCGGCCCGGACTCCCAGTAACCGTCCGGATTCGTGATCAGTCAGGGTGGCAGTCTGCAGACTGAGCGCCTGATCCGTTCGGGTCAGCAACGCATCGCGATATTCTATCAGTGGCGGTATCACCAGCTGGTAGCCCCAACTGGCATATAAGTCGAGCAGTTCGCGCCGAAGCTGTTCCAGCTGCCAGGCCTGATCCGGCAATATTTCGTCAATCCCTTCCGGTAGCAGCCAGGAATGATGTGACATCAGGCCTGCTCCGCCAGAGCCTGTTCTTCAGCCCGCAGGGTCAGGACTTCGTAGCCGACCTCGGTGCACAGAATGGTATGTTCCCACTGGGCCGACAGTTTGCGATCTTTTGTTACCACCGTCCACTGATCCGGCAGCACCCTGATCGCAGGTTTACCGGCATTCACCATCGGCTCAATGGTAAAGGTCATACCCGGCTGCAGCGTCATCCCGGTGCCCGGTTTACCATAGTGCAGTACCTGCGGATCTTCGTGAAAACAACGCCCGATACCGTGGCCGCAATAGTCCCGTACCACACTGAAGCGGTGCTGTTCGACATAGCGTTGGATACAATACCCCAGATCGCCCAGCTGCAGCCCGGGGCGCACCTGGCGAATTCCGATCCATAAGGCCTGTTGCGCGACATCCACCAGGCGGTTACAGAATGGCCTGGTGTTGCCCAGCAGAAACATCTTACTGGTATCACCGTGGTAACCATCCTTGATGATGGTAACATCGATATTCAGGATGTCTCCCGAGCGTAAGACCCGGTCTCCCGGTATGCCATGACAGACCTGATGATTCACTGAAGTGCAGATTGATTTCGGAAAACCCTGATAATGCAGGGGTGCCGGTGTTGCCTGCTGGTGCTGCGTGATATACCGGTGACAGCGTTCATTCAGCTCACCGGTCGTCACACCCGGTGCGACATATTCGCTGATCATGTCCAGCACATCCGCCGCAAGACGCCCCGCAACCCGCATCTTCGCAATTTCTGCCGGGGTCTTGATAGTGACAGGCACATTTTTTGCGCCATGCAATGCTTGCATCATATCGGTCTTTATTTATCTGTGCTGGCGCCGGAACGTGACGAATGTGTACCGGACCGGCTGCCCGTCATGGCACCGGATACGTTCTGTCTCTTCCCATTCTGCCAGGTTGATCTCAGGAAACAGCCGGTCACCTGCCGGAGTAATATGCACATGAGTGATGTATAGCCGTGCCGCCCGCGACAGGGCCTGTGCATACAGGTCTGCACCACCGATCAGCATGATTTCAGGCCGGTCCCGGTAAGCAGCGATAGCTGCTGCCAGGCCCGACCGGATACGGGCACCTGCTGCGATATACGCCGGATTGCGCGTGATGACAACATGCTCACGCCCGGGCAACAGGCCCGGCAATGATTCCCAGGTACGACGCCCCATCAGCATCGGCTTGCCCATCGTCAGGTGCTTAAAGTGCCGCAGATCTGCGGGCAGATGCCAGGGCAGCCGGTTCTGTACCCCGATCACCCGGTTATCAGCAACCGCTGCAATCATCGACAGATTCGGGACTATCATACCGCAACCGGGGCCGGAATCGGCGGATGCGCATGATAATCATGCAATACAATATCATCTGCCGTAAACGCAAACAGGTCGGTCACTGCAGGATTGAGCGTGATGTGTGGCAGGGGATAAGGTTTCCGGCTGAGTTGTTCGCTGATCTGTATCTGATGATTGCGATAGATATGCGCATCACCCAGAGTATGGATGAACTCTCCCGGCTGTAGCTGACAGACCTGTGCCAGCATCAGGGTCAGTAACGCATAGCTGGCGATGTTGAACGGCACCCCGAGAAACACGTCGGCACTACGCTGATATAACTGACAGGACAAGAGTCCGGCACCGACATAAAACTGGAACAGGGCATGGCAGGGTGCCAGTGCCATGCGCCCGGCAGCCACATTCGCCTGGGGTGACAATGTCTCATCCGGCAGATCTGCCGGATTCCAGGCCGATACCAGAATCCGGCGGGAATCTGGTCTGGTCTGTAACTGCCGGATCACCTGTTGTATCTGATCTGTCTGCCGCCCGTCCGGTGTCGGCCAGGATCGCCACTGCTGCCCGTAGATCGGCCCCAGTTCACCTTGTGCGTCTGCCCATTCATTCCAGATGCGCACACCGTGCTGACGCAGATACGCCAGATTGGTGTCACCACGCAGAAACCACAACAATTCATGAATCACTGATTTCAGGTGGATGGTCTTGGTCGTGACCAGCGGAAACCCGGCCTGCAGATCAAACCGCATCTGATAGCCAAATACCGACTGTGTGCCAACACCGGTACGGTCTTCCTTCGCGATCCCTTGTGCACGAATGTGGTGCAGCAAGTCCAGATAGGTCTGCATTCAGAGATTCGTCCTGACGATTTACGGTGCTGCTCAGACAGTCGCAGTCACATGGCGACTGATCTGCAAAGACTGCCCATGGCTATTTTATCGCGTTGCCTGCAATTCAGCCTGCAACATTTGTCGCTGACGCAGCGCGTTATGCAAACCTCTGGTGCGCAGATGGCGTCCGGCTCCGGTACACTCTTATATCCGAAAGACTATGTTACAGGAATTCAGAAGATTCGTTCTGCACGGCAGCATGATGGATATGGCCGTTGGTATCGTGGTCGGTGCCGCCTTTGGTGAGGCGGTATCATCATTTGTCAGCGATATCGTGATGCCACCCATCGGATTACTGCTGGGCGGAATGGACTTCAGCGACCTGGCCATCACCCTGCAGTCAGCCAGCGGCGATGCTCCGGCAGTCGTGATTGCATACGGCAGATTCGTCCAGACGCTACTGGACTTTACCATCGTTGCCTTTGCCGTCTTTCTGGCTATCAGAGGCATGAATAAACTACGTGCCAGCAACCCGGCTGAACCTGTAGCAACAGATACCGCCCTGCTGACCGAAATTCGCGACCTGTTGCGACAACAACCCGACAAATCAGAGGAATCAACACATGTCGACACCTGAAATTCAGCAGAAGCCGCGACCAGACCGCGAACCAATAGCGATTATTGGTATGGGGTGTCGCTTCCCCGGCGCAGATAATCCACAGGCCTTCTGGCAATTATTATGTGATCAGACAGACGCGATTCGCGAAGTACCTGCTGAACGCTGGGACCTGGATACCTATTATGATCCGACCCCGAAAAAACCCGGTAAGATGATATCGCGCTGTGGCGGCTTCATCGAACACCTGGATGCGTTTGATGCCGATCTTTTTGACATCTCGCCGCGTGAAGCGGCTTCGCTGGATCCGCAACAACGCCTGTTACTGGAAGTCACCTGGGAGGCCCTGGAACACGCAGCATTGACACCGCCGCCGGAAACCGGGGTATTTGTTGGCATCAGTCAACTGAACTATCGGGACCTGATGCTCCGGCAGAATCTGGTGGATGCGTACTTCAATATTGACAATGCACAGAGTACCGCCAGTGGTCGGCTGGCGTATTATTTCGGGCTGACCGGCCCGTGCCTCGCCCTGGATACCTCATCCTCATCGTCGTTAGTCGCGGTGCATCAGGCGGTGATGAGCCTGCGATCCGGCGAATGCAACCTGGCCCTGGCCGGTGGCGTGAATGCCCTGCTCAGCCCGGAAGGCAGTATTGCGGCATCGCAGGCCGGGATGCTGGCACCGGACGGGCGCTGCAAGACATTTTCTGCTGCAGCGAACGGCTATGTACGGGCCGAAGGTTGCGGCATGATCGTGCTGAAGCGACTGTCAGATGCGCAATCTGCGGGAGACAATGTACTGGCGATCCTGCGTGGCACAGCGATCAATCAGGACGGTCGCACCAGCGGCCTGACAGTACCGAATGGTACACAACAGACCGCCGTCATCCGGTCAGCACTGGCGAATGGTGGCGTCTCACCAGAGGCGGTCGGTTATGTCGAGGCACATGGTACCGGCACACCGTTAGGTGATCCGATTGAAGTCGCTGCATTGGGTGAGGTGTATCAGCAACGTACCCAGCCCTTGCTGATCGGATCGGTAAAAACCAATATCGGGCACCTGGAATCCGCCGCCGGCATCGCCGGGCTGATCAAGGTGGTGCTAGCGATGCAGCACGGCGAAATTCCGGCCAATCTGCATGTTGGAAAACCAAATCCGAAGATCGACTGGGCAACATTACCCTTCCATGTACCAACCTGTGGCACCACCTGGCCGGAGGCTACCCGATGCGCCGGAGTCAGCTCATTTGGTTTCAGTGGCACCAATGCACATGTGGTGCTGGAGGCGGCACCTGCGCCAGTCGCATCCGTACCGGAAACCAACAGTCCGTCATTGCTGACCCTGAGTGCCGCCACACCAGCCGCATTACAAGACCTGGTGCAGAATTATGCCACTTATCTGGAAACACATCCGCAGACCAGTCTGGCGGATCTGTGTTATACCGCTCAGATCGGGCGAACACACTTAGCCCACCGGTTTGCAACTGTTGCAGAATCCGGCACCGATCTGCGAGAACAACTGACCAGCTATGAACCAGCAGAACCAGATTCGGATATGCCGGAGTCCGTTCCCGACATCGCGTGTTTGTTTACCGGACAAGGTGCGCAATATGCCGGGATGGGCCGTGATTTATACCAGACCGAACCAGTCTTTCGCGCTGCACTGGATCAGTGTGATGCGATCCTGCGCCCTTATCTGGAGAAGCCCCTCCTGACGGTGATCTATCCCACAGATCCATCAGATGAGACCATCCACCAGACCGCCTGTACCCAACCCGCATTGTTTGCATTTGAGTATGCGCTGTATCAGCTCTGGCATGCCTGGGGCATCCAGCCGAAGGTACTGCTCGGACACAGTGTCGGTGAAGTCGCGGCAGCCTGTATCGCGGGAGTCTTCAGCCTGGAAGACGGGTTGAAGCTGATTGCAGAACGCGGTCGCCTGATGCAGGCCCTGCCACAGAATGGCAGCATGGTCGCCATCCTGAGTGACGAGGCCTCGGTACGCGCTGCGATCGCGCCTTATTCCGCGCAGGTCTCCATTGCAGCGATCAATGGCCCGACCAGCGTGGTCATTTCAGGTGAACAATCAGCGATAGCTGCGCTGGTCGCAACCTTCACGACACAAGGTATCCGTACCCGACCACTGCAGGTCTCACATGCCTTCCATTCACCCCTGATGGAACCGATGCTGGCAACGTTCCGGACAGTGGCCGCCAGCATCACCTATCATCCGCCGCGGCTATCGCTGATCTCGAATCTGACCGGCACGGTAGCAGGCCCTGAGATCAGCACACCGGATTACTGGGTGCGCCATGTCCGTCAGACAGTACGGTTTGCGGACGGCATCCAGTCTCTGCACAAGCTGGGCAGTCAGTTGTTGCTGGAGATCGGCCCACAGGCAACCCTGCTGGGCATGGCGCGCCGGATACCTGCACCAGAACAGCGTGACCTGCGTTATCTACCGAGTATCCGCCACAACCAACCAGCCCGACAGACATTACTCAGCACACTCGGCGAACTGTATGAGCAGGGCATCGCAATTGACTGGGGAGCTGTGCAGCAGGATCAGCAACGACGCAGAATCGCATTACCCACCTATCCGTTTCAACGCGAGACCTGCTGGATCGGGATGCAGGCTACTAAGCCGGAAACAGACAAGGCACAGACCCGTCAGGTGAACCTGCGTCAGCAACTGGCAGCCCTGACAGATGAACAACGCGCAGCACATCTGATGGATTATCTGACAAAGACACTCCGGCAGACACTCAGGTTAGGTGCCAGCAAAAAGATTCGTCCGCAACAGGGCTGGACGGGGCTGGGCATCGACTCATTGATCGCAGTCGAACTGCGCGATCATCTGGCCCACGCCCTGGAACTGCCGTTGCCTGAAACCTTGTTGTTCGACTATCCGACATTACAGTTGTTACACACGCACCTGCTGAACAAAACAGCAGCCAAACACCCTGCCCGGGATAATCAGACAACGGATGATATTGCGCAACGGCTGGCACAGGCTCTGCAACGTTAGTGGATTGCCGCTGATCAGGACTGTAAACAACTCGCTAATGTCTTTGCTACAGTTGCCACGTTCGGTTTATAAATCATATTGATATGCGTTCCAGGCACTTCATGCACCATCAGTTCACCACATCGTGACCAGAATTCGATCATCTTTTCTGTCTCTTCTGCATCCCGTTCTTCATCTGTAGCAAGCAACAAATGGATAGGCAGTGAGATACGCTCGGTGGGCTGATAATCGGCTATTGCTCTTAGTGAGGCATATGCCACATTGATAATATTACGTACCTGATCCAGCGGTGTATTTTCAGGCAAACTTCCGGCATCCTCAAGAGACTGTTTGAAGAGCAATAAACTTTCTTCAAAGGTGAGCGGCTCTAACTGAGACCTGGTCAATGTTGGAACAGCACCCCGCTCTTCAAGAAAGTAGTGTTCATAAACCAATATGACTTCAATAGTATCCGGTAACACTGAATTATCCTTCAGACCATAGGTATCCAGCATAATAACAGAACCAACATCGGCACCAGCCTTAAGTAATTGCCTTGCCATTTCCAGAACAATAAAACCACCAAATGAATGCCCGGCCAGATGGTAAGGACCAGACGGTTGATAGCTCAGTAGCTGTTCAATCTGATAAGCTGCAACAGCTTCAACCCTGGTCAAAGGCGTTGCTTTACCATCCAGGCCAGCCAGCTCCAGTGCGTGACAAGGCTGATTATCGCCCATTTCCCGGGCAAGCTGATAAAAATTGAGTACACCACCGCCGGCACCCGGCAAAAAATATAACGGAGGGCAAGTGCCCTCTGCCTGCAGGGTAACTATGGAAGAAGTTGTAGCAGTACTGACATCAGTGTCGCTCATCTGTTCTAATGCGCCTGCCATATCAGCAACGGTTGGATATTCAAACAAAGTACGTAATGGAAGCTGCTGACCGAACACTCTCTGCACACTGGATAATAACTGAACTGCGGTCAGGGAGTTTCCACCACTTTCAAAAAAGTTGCTGAAAATACCTACCGGGTGGATATCCAGTGTATTTTCCCAGATCTCGACAAGCCTTTGTTCTGTTAAGGTACGAGGCTGATGATATGTGCTATCTGCCAAGGCAGACAGATCAGGTTCAGGCAAGCCACGACGATCCAGCTTGCCACTTGGTGTCAGGGGCATGGATTCTAACTTTACCAGAATAGTCGGTACCATATAATCAGGCAATTTCTGAGCCAGATAATCGTGCAATTCAGTTTGCCATGCATCCGGTGTGACTGCGACTTGTGCTGAGCCTTGTAAGAACTGATCCGTCTGGCAGGAATCAATATATCCACCAACTAACGTATGTAACAATTGATGCTGATCGCCAAAGGCTAATACTTGTTGCAGTTGTGAAACGTCTACTCCACCAACAGGACATAAACCCAGATTATACTGGCTGGCCTCCATCATCAAAAGCTGACTCATATACCCGGCTTCAAGTAGTGAGAAATCACGGGCAACTTCGCCATATAATGGAGCAATAGCCGTGAGATCAGTCACCAGAAATAAGGTAAATGCTGACTGTTCAAAGATCGTCTGATTAATACCTGGAATGATGAAGTTCATAGCAGTGTCATCAACCTGTAAAGGCAATAAATGATGTGCTGCTGGCTGATAATAATAATATCCGCCGACAATTCCGTTAATCCGTTCCGGTTTGATATACACATAACACTGTACCGGATAAAGATTACCCGCCGACGGATAACGGTACTTGGGTAACGGCATATTCTGCAACGGCATCTGCCTTAAACAACTTAAAAAGTCACTTATCGTATTCACATCAATCGCTTCACTCAGAAACTGGCGGTGACTACGTCGTGCCAGCCAAGTATCGCGATGTGTCTCATCAAAGCCCTGGTCTGGCAAATGTACCGGTTCACCAGATAACTGACGTACGCCAGGTTGGCGTAGCTTGAATTCTAAACGCTCTATCGGATCAAGTACTGTGATCGCAGGATCTGTCACATACGCATCCGGCAACTGGTTTGTCGCTTCCTGATCGTCATCCAGTACGACATAACCTACCAATTGCCGATTCCCCTTCGGATCGCCTGCTGCATTGACGATAGCTTCGCTGACTCCGGGATGTTGTTGCAATATCGTCTCAATCTCAACCAGTTCAATCCGATGACCACGAACCTTAACCTGGAAGTCTTCACGGCCTGAAAATTCGATATTGCCATCAGGCAGATAACGACCCAGATCACCCGTTTTATACAAACGCTGACCCGTCTCAGGATGCCGGATAAAGCTGGCCTGAGTACGCACCTCATCCTGCCAGTAGCCCTGTGCCAGACCTGTCCCGCCAATATACAGATCACCAGTTACCCAAACCGGACGGGGTCTGAGCTCATCATCCAGCACATGAAAGGTCTGATTTGTCATCGGCTTACCATAAGGTATACTTGCCCAAGCCGGATCAACCGCCTTAATCGGATAATAAATTGACCAGATTGAGGCCTCGGTAGCACCACCCATGCTGTAGATGCAGGCCTCGGGCCACTGAATCTGTATCCGCTCCGGCAGGCTCAGTGGGATCCAGTCGCCACTGAGCATCACGACCTGCAAGCGGGTCGATGATAACGCCCCGGTATCATCAAGCAGCATCTGCATCAGTGCCGGTACGGTATTCCAGACAGTCACATCATGCTGTTGAATCAGTTCGCACCAGTGGCCGGGCTCGGTTCGCCGCCGTGCCTCTGGTAACACGATCACACCACCTGCCGCCAGTAAACCAAAAATATCATATACTGACAGGTCAAAATTAAGTGCCGAAAGGCTCAACACACGATCCTGAGAGGTGATGCCATAACGTTGATTGACATCCAGTATCGTATTTACTGCCCCCCGGTGATCAATAGCAACGCCCTTCGGCTGCCCGGTAGAGCCTGAAGTATAAATGACATACGCCAGATCAGTCGGTGTCTGCACATCTGCCAGAGCAGGGCAAGTCTCCTCTGGCACCAGAGTATCTATCGCCAGAGTCTTCATACTTTCTGGCCAGACCTGATCAGCTGCAACGGCATGTTGCGTTAAGGCAATCGTGGCCGCACCTTGTGCCAGCAGGGTATGCAGACGTTCAGTAGGCACACCCGGATCAATCGGCAGGTAGGCTGCTCCCGCCAGATGGATACCCAGTACGGCCACCACCTGTTCCCAGCCTTTTTCCATCACAACCGCTATCAGTGTGTTGGGCCTTGCACCTTGTGCACGTAACCAGTGCCCAACCTGATTCGCCCGCTGAGACAAGTCCTGATAGGTCAGACTCCTGCCCGGGCTGATGACTGCCAGTGCATCTGGCTGTGCTTCAGCCTGTTGCAGAAATAATGTATGTAACATGGCCTCAGACACAGGAGCGTCTGTGGCATTGATCCTGGCTTGTTGCTGCAATTGCGATTGTGGTACAAGCATCAGATCAGTTTGTTGCCAGACCGCTGTGCCCGTTGCCAGACGCTGTAATACAGCCGTATAAGCTGTAAACATGGCCTCTATCATCCCATCCGGAAACAGGCCTTCCACCACACTCCAGGAAATATCCAGTGCCCCTCCGGTCTCCACGACAATATGGTCTAACCAGATCTGTGGAGTCTGATTGTTCAGATACACCAGCTTGCCCAGAGCATCATCAGCGAGATCATGTTCGGCATTTACCGCAAGCATACTGGTAAACACCACCGGCATTAAGGCCTGATTGATATCACGATCCTGATATTTTGCCCATTCACGCAAAACACGCACACCATTGACCACCCGGTGATCCAGATCAGCCCATAACTGCCGTTGAATCTGTTGCGCACGATCCTGAAACGACTGACGACCATCCTGATTCACACGGTTATCGACTTCGAGCATCAACAATGGCGTAAAATCACCGATAATGTCATTGATTTGCGGGTGAAAAGGCAGGCGGTTAAATAAAGTGAGGTTCAGGGTAAAATGCGCTCGTTTACTCCAGCACGTCAGAACCTCGGCAAATACTGTCAGAATTATTGTAGAATCAGTCAGACCCGCCTGATGACCATAGTGCTTCAGATTCGACCATTGTTCTGCCGCTAACTGAAACGCATGTCTGCGAAAGCGCGGCTGCACAATCTTCTGACTGCCTGGTCGCAAGGGCAATTCGGGAGCTGGTGGTAAACTTTCCAGTCGCTGCTGCCAGTAACACCAGGCCTGCTGATAGGGCTCATTCTCTTCAAATGCCTTTTCAGCCAACACATAATCGCGGAATGAAACATTTAATGTCGGCAACACAGCCTGTGGATTCTGGTACAGGGTCATCCATTCTGCAAATAATGTCCCCATACTGGCTGCGTCCAGAATCAGGGCATCCAGGCTGACATGTAACCGACTGTTACGGGCATTAATATGTGTGACACGAATATCAAACAGCGGCCACTGGTCTGCCGATAATACCTGGTGCGACATCTCATGCCGGATTGAGGCTAGTACCTGTTCGGCTTCTGTGTCGCCCTGATCAGTCAGATCAGTCACAGCAAACAGATAGTCGGGAACAACGGGCAGAATACGTTGTTGCCCATCTGTCTGAATAATCGCTCTGAGCATTTCATGGCGCTGGATAAGACCTTGCCAGGCCTGATTTAAACGCACATAATTGATTATATCTGAGTCAAACTCGAAGTATACATGGGCAGAAATATTGCCCAACTCAATTCCTGAACTACGCCCAACCCAATAGGCATGCTGTACGTCCGTCAGTGGAAACGGATCATTCCGCTGTACCGGTGCAGGTACAATTTCCGGGAACGTATCGACCAGGGTACCTGTGGTCTGGGACTGCTTCTGTAAGGCCCGGGCATTTGCAGCAATTGTCGGGGTCGCAAACAAGGTGCGTAATCCCAGATCAACAGAAAACACTTCACGTATTCTGGCAATAACCTGGGTTGCCAGTAAAGAATGGCCACCCAGTGCGAAGAAATTGTCATGCACACCGACCTTATCAAGTCGCAGTACACTCATCCAGATATCAGCCAGTTGTTGCTCTGCTTCATTACGCGGAGCAACAAAGGTCGTCTGCAAGTCCACATAATCCGGAGCCGGTAAAGCCCGCCGATCCAGCTTACCGTTAGGTGTCAGTGGCATCTGATCCAATAAGGTGATACTACCCGGCACCATATACTCAGGCAGTCTTGCCCTGAGCGCATCCTGCAACACAACGACCTCCACTACCTCATCTTCGGCTGCGGTCACGTAAGCCGCAAGCGTTTTGTTGTCTTCTCGCTCGTATACGACAACCACCGCCTCGCTGACAGATGAGTGTTGTCTCAGTACAGATTCAATCTCACCCAGCTCAATCCGAAAGCCTCGTAATTTGACCTGATGGTCAATTCTGCCCAGATACTCCAGGTGACCATCCGGCAACCAACGGGCCAGATCACCAGTTTTGTACACCCGTTCAGTTTTGCCGAACAGTTCAATATCGATAAACCTTTCTGCGGTGAGATCAGGTCGATTAAAATAACCACGTGCGAGACCAGCACCAGCAATGCAAAGCTCTCCGGGGATACCGATTGGTACTAACCGGGCCTGTTCATTCAGGATATAAATACGGGTGTTCGCAATGGGTCTTCCAATCCGCTCGGGATATTCCGGCTGTACTGTAACATTATGTGCCGTTGACCAGATCGTGGTTTCCGTCGGCCCATAGACGTTCCAGAGTTGTGTACTTTGCCGTAACAGGTAGGCCCCCACCTGAGGGTGGAGGACCTCTCCACCACATAAAATGGTCAGTGGTTGCCGAGCCTGCCAACCACTTGTTTGTAATAACTGCCAGGTAGCTGGTGTCGCCTGAATCAATTGCATAGCTTGTGTTGTAATGATTGATTTGAGGGCCTCTGCGTCATTGGCTGTGGCACGATCCACTAATCGGATTCGTGCACCTTGTATGAGTGGCAGATAAAGCTCCAGGCCAGCAATATCAAAGCTCAGTGTGGTGAGCGACAGAACCTCCGTCTGTGCAGGCAGCGAGATACGTTTTTGCATATCACTAATCAGATTATTCAGGGCCTGATGTTCAATCATCACCCCCTTCGGTTTGCCGGTAGAACCAGATGTAAACAACACATAAACCAGGTGATATGGTTGTGCGATGTGTGGCAGGTTATGTTCCGGCTGGTCTGCAAACAGGGCAGGATCATCCAGACAGACTATCTCACCAACGTAGTCAGGTAGTTGTGCCTGCAATCTTTGCTGGGTGAGAAGTACCGGTACCTGGCTGTCGGCCAGCATGTACGCGAGGCGTTCTGCCGGGTAATCCGGATCCAGCGGAACGTAGGCTCCGCCTGCCTTGAGAATACCGAGCAGACCGACAATCATATCAAGTGAACGGTCAACGCCAATACCAACCAGGGTATCAGGCTGGATCAGACGCTCATTCTGGTCATTGGTTAAGCCACATAAATAGTGTGCCAGTTGGTTTGCCCTGGTGTTTAACTGATGATAGGTCAGTGTCTCATCTTTGAAACTAACTGCAATATCGTCCGGTGTCTGCATGACCTGGTCGGCAAATAAATCTACCAGAGTCTTATCTGCCGGATAGTCCGTCGCCGTTTCATTCCAGGCCTGCATCTGACTGATATCAGCAGCCGTCAGGAAAGAGATCTGTTGTATTAATTGATCAGGTTGTGCCACAAGATCACTCAGCAATGCCCGAAAATGAGTAATCATACGACCAATTGTCGCAGCATCAAATAAATCGGTATTATATTCAAATGAGCCGGACAACCCGCTTGATGAGTCAGACAGTCCACTTGAGCCTTCAAACAACTCTAAAAAAAGATCATACTTACTTTTATCTACATCCAGTTTGAGGTTGCTCATCTGCAAGCCGGCAATATCCAGATTACGTGTTGTCGGGATATTCTGAAAGGCGAACAATACCTGAAATAACGGGGAGTAGCTGGTATCACGTTCCGGCTGTACAGCAGACACAATAGAGGAGAAGGCAACATCCTGATGCTCTGCTGCCTCATGCAGGGTCTTTTTAACCTGAGCCAGAAGTTCCGGAAAGGTGTGTTGTTCATTCAATCGGGTACGCAATACGATGGTATTCGTGAAATATCCGATTAACGACTCAAGTTCCTGGCGTTGCCGGTTTGCCATTGGAGCCCCGACCAGAATGTCATTCTGTCTGCTGTATCGCGCCAGTAAAATATTAAAGGCTGCCAGCAACACCATAAACAGCGTTGCTGAGTTGTTTTGTGCCAGCAGATTAAGTTTCTGTACACAATCTGCGGCAATCGTAAAATAGGCCCGACTACCACAAAAGCTGGGATGGGCCGGACGAGGACGATCCGTTGGTAGTTGCAACAAGGCCGGTGCATCGGATAATTGTTGCTTCCAGTAAGCCAGATGATCTGCTAACACTTCACCTTGTAAATGGGATCGTTGCCAGATTGCATAATCAGCATATTGAATGGGTAAATCAGGCAATGGCGAAGGTTTACCTGCAATCAACGCCGCATACACATTTGACACTTCGCGAACCAGTAATCCTATGGACCATGCATCAATAATTAAGTGATGCATTACCATCAGCAGCACATGAGATGCTGCTGTCTGTCCAGATGACAGGCACAATAACTGACAACGGAATAATGGCCCTTCCATCAGGTCAAATGGTGTTTTTGCTGCCTGCTCAAATAAAGACTGAATCTTATCCTGTTGCTGGTTTGCTGGCAGATCGGTTAAATCAAGCTCAGGTAGCGTGAAATCTGCCGGATGAATGACCTGCCTGGGCTCGCCCGCTGTATCAACAGAAAAGGTTGTTCTGAGTGATTCATGTCGTGCTACAGTGTCAGCAAGGGCATGGCGCAATGCATGAGTATTCAGATCTCCTGTCAGGCGAAGGGCAATGGTTTCATTATAAAGAGAGTTATCTCCCTCAATCTGTTCCAACAACCATAAGCTTTCTTGGGTAAAAGAGAGTGGAATTGAATCCATAACAGCGCGTGAAGCTGGCTGAATAGCAGATGTTTCAGCTTCATGAAACTGATTAATATCCGATAAAAACGCAATGAGTGCATCCTTTTTTCCTGAATACGTGTACGCAGTACAGGTGTCATGATATCTTTCGGCATCCTGATTTTTAATTCATTGTCAGATACACCAATTTTTATCCCTAATTGATGCAGCTCAAGAATAAAATCTTCAATAGACTGTGTTCCGGCATGACTTGCCATATCGGTATATTCCTCGTTAATAGTCGGATGATTGATCTTTAGTCTGACCGTCATAATATTAATTCTTCACTAAGCTCAGACGCGCTCTCTTCAGAATCTTCCATTTCACGTAAAGACCATACTGTACTTAACCATGTGGTCAGCTTTTCAACAGAGGTATCCATCAATACATTGATAGGCACCGTAATGGCTAAGTCATGTGCAATCTTATTTTTAATTTCAATATTCATCAATGAGTCAACGCCTAGTTCAACCCAGAGCTGATCATCTGGGATCTCATGTGACGCTGAATAGCCTAAAACACGTACCACCTGCTCATTCAGATAAAGCCTGAGTTGCGTTTTACGTTCACCAGCCTCAATCCGGGCTAAACGAGTCTTCCAGTCTGACCGATCAGATAACGTCTCTGATACAATGGATTGATGCTGATGCTCAAATCTGGTGAAAAAGGGATTTTTTGCTTGCTCTGTCTGCAGAAACTTCTGCCAATTAACAGGCATCACACCCACGTGAGGTTTTGTTGTACTTCCGGAGGATAAACTACTCTTCAACAAACAGGCAAAACTCTGAATACCCTGTTCAGGGTTGATCTCACCCTTTCCATGCTCGGCTATCCGTGCTCCTTCACGTTGTACTATTGCAGCCGCTGCGCCAATCTCAGACCAGTGTCCCCAGCTGATACTTAATGCTGGCAACTGATGTACCCGTCGATAGTGTGCCAGTGCATCTAAGAAGGTATTTGCGGCCGCATGATTCGATTGCCCCGGGTTACCCAACAAACCGGATCCAGATGAGAATAATACGAAAAAATCCATATCCAGGTCTTTTGTCAGGGCATGCAGGTGCCAGGCACCTGATACCTTCGGTGCTAATACCCTGGAAAATTGTTCCCAGCTCTGTTGAAACAAGGCACCATCATCCAATACACCAGCCGAGTGAATCACTCCGCGTAATGGCCGGTCAGATGAAACAGCAGTTAATGCCCGGATAAGATCTTCCTCCCGGCTGACATCAGCTTGTATCTGCGTAATCGCAGCACCTGCTGCCCGCATATCATCCAGGCACGCCTGGGCAGATGATGTTGGCGGGCGACGTCCCAGTAACAACAGATGACGCGCGCCATGATCCACCAGCCAGCGTGAGACCTGAAGCCCTAAACCACCCAGACCACCTGTGATCAGATAGGTCGCATCTGCACGCACTGCCAACACCTCGGCAGACTGTTCAATCGGGGTATGCCGGGCTAAACGTGCGACATAAGGGGTATGATGGCGTAAAGCGACCTGATCTTTTTGCGGTGCATGTAAGAGATCAGTCTGCAACAGACCGTCGCCAGCCAATATTGCTGAGAGTGCAGCCGCCTGTTCCGTCAGTGGAATATCTCCGGCTAAATCAACACATTGACAATGGTTATCCGGGTGTTCTAATACCATGGTCCGGCTCAGTCCCCACAGTGCTGCCTGAGCCAGGCCATCAATCGTATCTTCTGCCACAACTGCCTGCGTATTACGCGTGATCAGCCACAAGTCATGCGCCATATCCTGCTGTAACAGGGACTGAATCAGGTGTAATGTCGTGCTACAAATCTCCCGGAGCCCCTTCTCCAGGGTCTGTGTGTTCAGCTCCGCCGGACTGTCCAGACTCCACAGTTGCACTACTCCCTGAATCGGCGGCAGTTCAGCCAGTATGCGCTCATAGTCCGTCGGCTGATCCGGGCGAATCTGCCATATCGCCTGTGCCGGATCCGACGGGGCAGCCCAGGCCTCTCCCGGATATACCAGCACCGGGTGTTCTCCACGCCGGGTCAACTGGTCTGCCAAGGCAGTACCCAGCCCCTGCTGATCCGCCAATAACAACCAGGTGCGTCCACTATCCAGCGGCGGTCGCTCTGTCGCACTCACCTGCGCCAGTAATACATTCTGCGGAGCAGCAGCGTTCAATACCGGGACTGCTGCTGCAAAGCCATGCTGTAATAATAAGGTTTCCCAGGCCGCCACACTCAGCAGTGGATGGTCTTTACGCTGATCCGCAAAACGCCACCAGCCCTCGGTCAGACCAAACGTCAGATCAGCCCAACCCTGAGCGTGCGTTGCTTCCAGCAGCAACAGGACACCGTTCGGCTGTAATAACTGTTGTACATGGCTCAGGGTCGTGCCCAGATCCCGGGTCGCATGCAGCACATTCGCTGCAATCACGATATCCCAGGACGACAGGGCAAAACCCTGCTCTGTCGGCGATTGTTCAATATCCAGTTTCTGATACGCTACGAACGGATAATCCGCAAATTTTTCGCGCGCTGCGGTAAAAAAACCACTGCCCAGATCAGTAAACATATACCGGGTCTGATCCGCCGGTAATAACGGCAGGATGCCAGATGTCGTGCCGCCAGTCCCGGCACCGATTTCCAGAATCCGGATGCCCTGCCCGGCAGGCCGCCCGGCCAGCACTTGCTCAACTGCCTCACACACTACCTGATTCATCGTCTCGGCTATCGGGGAATCCTGATAGATCCGATTCACCCGCGTCGAATCACCTTCCGGAAACAACAGTTCTAACGGATCACAGGTGCCACGCAGTACGCTACCCAGCTGTTCTGCACAGGGCACCAGCAGGTTCAGTTCTGCCCCGATCCACTCACCACAGGTCGTCTGTAAACGCTCTCGCACCACTGCCGGGGATTGGCATTCCGGGGTCACCAGCACCTGCCAGACATCACCTTGTAATGCGACGATGCCCGCTTCGCTCAGCAAGCCCAGTAATCGCTCCAGCAGGCGGCGATACATCGGGATCACACCCATCTGACGCACCAGTTGGGTGCTCTTCCAGGTTGTCCCCGCGACCAGTTCCACACCCGTTTCAGCAAAGGCCGCCAGAATATAGTCCACACACAGACCAGAGAGCTGTCGCACCGCAGCCATCTGTTGCTGCACCGCTGAGGCCTGTAACCGGTCTGCACCAGAGCGCGCCAGTGTCTGACTCAGGACCCCCACTTCAGGCAGGTATAATGGTTCCTGACCAAAACGCGGTTGTGGCTCCCAGTCAACTTCGTATAACCAGTCCCGCCAGACCTCGGTACCCAGCACGGCATGCCGGGGCGCTGCCCGTAACATAAACCCGGTTATCCGGAGCAGCACCTTCCCTTCGCTATCCAGCAGTCGGATATGCCAGCGTTCGTCTGCCGCACGTTGTGCATAACACCACCATTCACGCCCGCTGATCGCGCCGGACACAACCAGTTCATCCAGTGCAAACGGCAGCAGGGTTTCGCCGGATGCCGGCTCTTCCTGTGCTGACGCCCGCCAGGCGACGGTCAGTTGCAGGCACGCATCCAGGAGTCCCGGATGCAGGCTCGTAAACGGGTCTGTCGCTTCCGGCAGCTCTAACCGTCCCAGCACCATATCGGTATCGCACCAGACGGCGGCCAGCCAGCGGAACTGCGGGCCAAACTCAATCTGTTGAGCTCGGGCCACCGCATCCAGCCGGGCTAAATCAACCGACGTCGTGCAGATGTCCTGTAAGGCCGCCAGGTCTTCTGCCGCAATCGGTGCCGTCATCGGGACTAGTGTGCCACTCGCATGGGTCTGTACGCTGGCCTGTGTCTGTCCGGTCTCAAAGCTGATCAGCTCGAACGGGATCGCCTGATCTCCGGTAGACGCCGCGGCTGTATTCAGAATCACCTGGACGGTGCGTTCTGTCTCGTCCGGCAGTACCAGCGCCTGCGGCAGCAGAACATCAGTACATTGATAGGCCTGTTCCGGACTGGCCTGCTGTATCACTTCCAGCACCATCGCCAGTTGCCCGGCTCCGGGTGAGACGACCTGACCAAAGACCCGGTGGTCTGCCAGAAAGGGCAACCGGTCCACACTGAACCGGGTTTCACCGACAATCTGTTGCTGCTGCGGTAACCGCAGCAGGGTGTCTACCAGCGGACTCAATTGCTGCCGGGTGGTGCGCTGCCCGGTCACCCAGTAGCGTTCTCTCTGGAACGGGTAGGTCGGCAGGACGATCTTCTGCCGCGCATAGTCCTGATCAAACGCGGCCCAGTCCACGGTGATACCCGGACGTATAACTGTCCCAGACTGGACAACAGTTGTGGCCAAACCTTATCCGGACGCAGGCTGGGCAGCCATAGACCGGTGTCTGTCGGCATACAACGTCGTCCCATACCGAGTAATACCGGCTTCGGCCCGATCTCCAGGAAGATGTCCACATCCTGTGCCTGCAGGCAGGCCATACCTTCTGCAAAGCGTACCGCCTCACGGACATGACGAACCCAGTAATCCGGCGTTGTTATCGTCTCATCCGCCAACTCACCGGTCAGGTTGGAGATCAGTGGCAGGGTCGGTCGGGCATAGCTGATACTAGCGGCGACAGTACGGAAGTCCGCCAGCATCGGGGTCATCAGCGCTGAATGGAAGGCGTGCGAGACGGCCAGCGGGCGTGTTCTGATGTTCTCGTCCGTAAGCTGGCGGACCACCGCCTGCACGGCGGTGGTCTGACCGGAGATCACTACATTGTCCGGCCCGTTGATCGCTGCGATGGCAACCTCGTCCGGACAGGCTGCAATGGCGGCCTGCACCCGGCCCACATCGGTCAGGCAGGCCACCATGGCACCGGTCTGTGGCAGTGCCTGCATCAGGCTGGCCCGGGCGGCGATCAGCTTCAGGCCATCTGCCAGGCTGAACACCCCGGCAATGCAGGCTGCCGCTATCTCGCCGACACTATGCCCGATCAGGGCCGCTGGCCGGATGCCCCAGGCCAGCCACAGCCGCGCCAGGGCCATTTCCAGTACGAATAGGGCCGGTTGGGTGTACTTTGTCTGATGGAGACGATCCGTCTCCTGGTCGTTGATCACTGCCAGAATGGAGACACCGTCCAGTAAGGGTTGCAGGATCGCATCACATTCATCCAGTGTTGCCCGAAAAACCGGTGCTGTCTCGTACAGCTCCTGACCCATGCCCACAAACTGGCTGCCCTGCCCGGTGAACAGAAAGGCCACGCCCGGTGCGGTCTGATATGCTGGTGCATAACCTGTCGCTATGGTGCTACGATCACCGGTCACGCTCGCCGACAACTGTGCCTGAAGCTCATCACATGAGGCCGCAACACAGGCCATCCGGTACGCGAAATGACTGCGACCCGTGGTAGCTGTGTGACACAGATCCGCCAGATTCAGGGTCTCCTGCTCTGCGATATAACGCTGATACGAGGCCACCTGTGCAGTCAGCCCGGCTTCGTTTTTAGCTGACAGCGTCAGTATCTGTACAGGTCGTTCGATCTTTTGTGCCTCAACCGTCTCTGTCAACGAATCAGCAGTCCATTCAGACACAATGACATGCGCGTTGGTACCGCTGAAACCAAACGAACTCACGCCGGCAATCCGTTTTTCTGACTGCCATGGTGCCAGTGTCGTCGGGATTTGTATCGGTAACTGATCCCAGGCAATCCGTGGGTTCGGCTCCCGGAAATTCATATGGGGCGGAACCTGCTGATGCTGCATCATCAGTACCACCTTCATCAGGCCTGCCACTCCGGAAGCTGCTTCCAGATGCCCCAGATTGGTTTTTACCGATCCGATCTGCAAAGGTGTTTCCCGCTCCTGAAAGATGGCTCCCAGAGCACCAACTTCTATCGGATCACCCAGCGGGGTACCGGTACCATGCGCTTCAATATAGCTGACCGCATCTGGTTTAAGCTGAGCCTGTTGCAATGCTTGACGAATCATCGCTTGTTGCGAAGGCCCGCGCGGGGCGGTCAGGCCGGTACTCGGTCCGTCATGACCAATGGTCGAACTCCGGATAACCGCCAGAATAGTGTCACCATCAGACTGCGCATCAGATAATCGTTTCAGCACTAATACACCACAACCCTCACCTCGACCATATCCATCAGCAGCCGCATCAAATGTTTTACAATGACCATCCGCTGCCAACATACCTGCATTGGAGAGTGAGGCAGTCATTTCAGGCAATAACATCAGGCTGACCCCGCCAGCCAGCGCTAACTGGCACTCATTCTGGCGCAGGCTGTGACAGGCCTGATGGATAGCCACCAGGGATGAGGAACAGGCCGTATCTATCGCCAACGTCGGTCCGGTCAGGCCTAATACATAAGACACACGCCCGGCTGCAATGCTGGTGACGGTGCCAGTCTGCTCATACAGATCACTGGTTTGCCGGGCACCGACCAGTGTTTTATATTCACTACCACTGATACCCATAAACACACCTGATGCAGTATCAAATAATGTATCGGGCACTATATTGGCGTATTCCAGGGCTTCCCAACTGACTTCCAGTAACAAACGTTGCTGCGGATCCATCAGCATGGCTTCGCGTGGCGAAATACCAAAAAATTGTGGATCAAACTGATCAGGATGTTTTAAGAAGCTACCATAGTCACTGGATGTTTTATCTGATACTTTCCGCTCCCAGCGTGCAGCAGGTACTTCGGTAATGGCATCACCACCGGTACAGATAAAGTGCCAGAAGGCCTCCGGGGTATGGATTTCACCAGGAAAACGACACCCCATACCTACAATGGCAATCGGTTCAGCCGCGTGTTCCTTTTGTTGTTGCGCTAATTGAGCCTTTAACTGACGTATCTGCGACAACGCATTTTCCATGACAACTTTATAGTCCGGAGCCTGCTGAGAAGTAGTCATATCATTAATCCTGTTGTGAAAATTCCTGCGAAAGTAATGCTGCAAGTTCATCCTGAGTCAGATCAGATATTGTTGTCGTCTTTTCGGGGGACTCTAGCGTATCGCTCCACAATGTATCTGTCAGATGTTGATGTAATAATTTCAGGGTCGGATAATCAAACGCCAGGGTTTCCGGTAGCGAGAGTCCGCATGTGCTGACCAGATCATTACGTAATTCAACAATCATCAATGAATCAAACCCGCAGTCCATAAATTTATGGTTAGGATCCACCTGATCTGCGGATGACAGACCCAGTACCTTCGCTGCCGATGTGCGTAAATGCTGCATCAGGTGTGCATCTCGCTCTGTCACCCCCATCGTTAACATCTGGTCTCTGATTGTTAGTTTATCTGTCATATCAGGTATAGATTCCGCGGCCTTGTGCGTATCACAATCCCGGTAGAACGCGATATCGTTCCCGGTGCGTGCCAGCAGAATCTGCCAGTCCAGCACAAATACGCCGATCTGGGTCAGATTGGTCGAGTGCTGCAATAGCCTGGTAAAGACCTGTTTACCTGTTTCAGGATCAATTAACCTGAACCCCTGTGCATACATCTGTACCTGTGCCCGCTCTGCCAGGGACGCTGCTATCCCTGCCTCAGCCCACGGGCCCCAGTTGATACTCAGGCCCGGCAGGCCATAAGCCTGACGTGCGGCCATTAACCCATCCAGAAACGCATTCGCTACTGCATAATTCCCTTGTCCACCAGATTGTAATAATGTGGCAATTGATGAAAAACAGATGAAGAAGTCCAGCGGCATCTGTCCGGTCAGGCGGTGCAGATGCCAGGCACCATTCACTTTTGGTGCCAGTACCCGGGCAAACCGTTCTGTTGTCTGCTGATTCAATCTCCCGTTATCTGACACACCTGCGGCATGCACGATGCCACATAAGGGTTGTGGACATGCCGCCAGCAATCGTGCCACTTCAGCCTCGTCTGCCACATCGGCAGACACCACCTGCACGGTTGCACCCAGTGTCTCCAGCCGCTGGATGGCCTGTTCATGTTCCGGCAGACGGCCGCGCCGCCCGCTCAGTACCAGATGTTGTGCACCCTGTGCTGCCAGTTGTTCGGCAATGATGACACCTAATGCTCCCAGGCCACCGGTAATCAGATAGCTCCCGACTGATCTGATGGTCACACCGGATGGCACCGATGCAGCATATGCCGGGTTCAGTGCGGATACCTCCGGCAGCGCATACTGCCCGAGGCGTGCGACATAACGGACGCTACCCCGCACCGCAATGTAACGTTCTGTCTCCGCACCCTGTAACTGAGGCCGCAGGTTGGCGATAGCCTCGCCTGCCGGATAATCTATCCCGGTACACCGGAGTGCCGGGTATTCGGCTGTTATCGTGCGCAACAGCCCCCAGATAGCGGCCTGGGCCGGATCAACCACCTCATCCGCCAGCACCTGCTGGCCCTGCTGCGTGATCACCCAGACACGGGGCTCTGCCCCCTGTCGGGCCAGTTGTTGTATCAGGTGTAATAATCCGGTACTCAGTTGCAATGTCTGAGCGGGCACTGGCAGCGACTGATCTGCCTGTGCGTAATACACCACATGGCTCAGTGTCGTCAGTTCCGGAGCAGGCCAGTCCCGGTCTGACGTCTCTGCCGCCAGACAATACTCGATCGGTAATAAAGTACAGGTTGATGCGGGTATTTGATCCAGCAACGCAGCACCTGCACCGTCCGTCTGCGCGATGAGCAGCCAGTCACCTGCCTCAGCCGTTGTCTGTTCCGGTACCGGTTGTACCTGCCAGTTCACCTGATATAACCAGTCTGCCCAGGCCGGTGTCGCCGCATTGGTTGCCGGGACGGCATCAATCCAGTAACGTTCCCGCTGGAACGGATAGGTGGGTAACGCTATCTTCTGCCGGACCTCATCCTGATCAAACGCGACCCAATCGACTGGCGCACCCCGCACATATAGTTCACCCAGGCTGGCCGACAGTTGCGACCAGTCCTGATCCGGTCGCAGGCTGGGCAACCAGAGACCGCTGTCTTCCGACAGACAGCGTCGTCCCATGCCGAGTAAGACCGGTTTTGGCCCGATCTCCAGGAAGGTATCCACGCCCTGTGCATGTAAACAGGTCATTCCATCGGCAAAGCGCACTGCTTCACGCACATGGCGTACCCAGTAATCCGGCGTACTGATGTCATCACCCGCCAGCTCACCGGTCAGATTGGAGACCAGCGGCACAGTTGGTTCGGCGTAGGTAATACTGGTCGCCACGGCACGAAACGCGGCCAGCATCGGTGCCATCAGCGGTGAGTGGAAGGCATGCGATACGGTCAGCGGGCGGGTCCTGATCTTTTCTTTCTCAAGCTGTTCGACAATCGCCTGCACGGCGTTCGTAGCACCGGAAATAACCACACTGGTCGGCCCATTGATCGCTGCGATCGAGACTTCGTCCGAATACTCAGCTATCGCTATCTGCACCCGGGCCACATCGGTCAGACAGGCGACCATCGCGCCGGTCTGTGGCAAGGCCTGCATCAGGCGCGCACGCGCCGCGATCAGCTGCAGGCCATCTGCCAGACTGAACACTCCGGCGACACAGGCCGCTGCCACCTCACCGACACTATGTCCGATCAGACAGTCCGGCTGGACCCCCCAGGCCTGCCACAACCGCGCCAGTGCGACTTCCAGCACGAACAGAGCGGGCTGGGTATAGATCGTCTGATCAATACGATCAGTCTGTGGATCATTGATGACCTCCAGAATGGACGCACCCTCCAGTAACGGCTGTAAGATGGCATCACATTCATCCAGCGTGGCACGGAATAATGGTTGTGTGGTATACAGTTCGCATCCCATCCCGACATACTGGCTGCCCTGCCCGGTAAACAAAAAGCCTACAACCGGTTCCGCCTGCGACGCCTGTTGCGGGCCTGGTATCACACCGGCTGGCGTTTCACCGGCCAGCCAGCCCTGTAGCTTTGCCTGCATCTGTGCTGCTGATGTCGCCACCACGCTCAGGCGGTGGTCAAACTGGCTGCGGGCATGCCGTGCGGTATAACACAGATCACCCGGGTGAATTTCCGGTCGGGCTGTGAACCAGTCTATGTAGGATTGCACCAGAGCACGCAGCGCCGGTTCAGTCTGGGCCGACAGGTTCAGCAGATGGCAGGGCCGTTGTTCCGCACTGCGTGCCTCTGCTGGCTGGTGTGGTGCCGCTGCCACAATCAGATGGGCATTGGTGCCGCAATAGCTAAAAGAGCTGACCCCTGAAATTTGTCCGCCTGTCTGTGTACTGCTCCAAGGGATGAGTCCGGTCGGGATGCGAACCGGCAGATTCGCCCAGTCAATGCGCGGGCTGGGGGTGCTGAAATGCAGATGAGGTGAAATCTGCTGATGCTGTAACATCAACACCACTTTCATCAGGCCTGCGACACCAGCGGCAGCCTCCAGATGACCGATATGGGTCTTGACCGAGCCAACCCAGAGCGGCGTTTCCCGGTGTCCGAACACCTCGCCCAGAGCACCCATCTCAATCGGATCACCCAGTGAAGTTCCGGTACCATGTGCCTCAACATAGCTGACCGCATCCGGTGTCACTCCGGCCCGGTCCAGAGCGGCACGAATCACTGCCACCTGGGAAGGACCCCTGGGTGCAGTCAGGCCACTGCTGTGCCCATCATGGTTGACCATGGAGCCCCGGATCACCGCCAGCACCTTGTCGCCTGCCGCCTGCGCATCTGCCAGCCGCTTCAACACGATCATGCCGCAGCCTTCGCCCCGGACATAGCCATCTGCTGTGGCATCAAACGTCTTGCATTGTCCATCCGGGGCGAGCATACCGGCCTTGGCAAAGACCACACTATCCTGTGGATCAACCAGCAGACCGACCCCGCCGGTCAGGGCCAGGTCACATTCACGTTGCCGCAGACTCTGGCACGCCTGATGGATCGCAACTAAGGAAGATGAACAGGCCGTATCAATCGCCAGGGCCGGGCCGGTCAGCCCGAGAATGTGCGCAAGACGACCGGCGGCCACACTGAGTGCATTGCCGGTGGAACTGTACAGGTTATCCCGGACATCTGCTGCTCCACCTGCGTTGCACAAGGCCCGGTAATTGCGTTCCGAGATGCCGACAAACACCCCGGTCAGGCTGTCGAACAGACTGGCCGGTACGATGTTCGCTGCCTCTAAGGCCTCCCAGGTCACTTCCAGCAACAAACGTTGTTGCGGATCCATGCTCAGGGCTTCACGCGGCGCTATGTTAAAGAACGCCGGATCAAACTGGTCTATCTGGTCCAGAAAGCAGCTATACCGGGTATTCATTCTGCCCGGCGCGGCACGATCTGCATCGTACCAGGTCTCTATATCCCAGCGTTCCACCGGGACTTCAGTCTCTGCCGATACGGTCTGCGTTAACCCTTCCCAGAACTGCGCCGGTGTTGACGCCCCACCCGGAAAACGACAGCCCATACCGACAATCGCAATCGGTATCTGGTCATCCGGCGACTGGCGTTCAGCCAGCTGAGTACGCAAACGCGTAATTTCTTCCAGTGCCTCTTCCATCAAAGCAACAATTCCCGCTGAAAAGTTGGTTGAGCGTCGCGAAGTGGTTTTTGAGGCG
>CAWUJM010000013.1:0-39396 GCA_963922685.1 uncultured Gammaproteobacteria bacterium
CTGCCGCCTGTTGTGCCGCGATACGCCGTTGCCGCGCCTGTTCAGCGCGCCGCTGCGCCGCTGCGGCTTCCTGCTGCCTGGCCAGACGGGCACGTTCCACCCAGGGCTGCAGCTGTTGTTCTGACACCATATCAGCCTGTAACACCACCTGCACTCCCGGTACCGGGGCCTGCCAGAAGGTATAATCTGACAGCCAGATCGCTAACAGCCCGTGCAACCCGATGGCCGGACCGGTGCTTAGCCAGGCTGAACGCACCCGTTGTCTCGCCGTTTTCTGTCCGCTTCATATTCAGTAAAACTGCCCGCGAACCAGGTGATCTGCCCATCGCCTTCAAAGGCCAGTATATGGGTCGCGATCCGGTCCAGAAACCAGCGATCATGCGAAATCACCATGACACAACCCGGAAAGGTTAACAATGCCTGTTCCAGAGCACGCAGTGTCTCCACATCCAGGTCATTGGTTGGTTCATCCAGCAATAACAGGTTGGCACCAGCCTTCAGCAACTTCGCCAGATGGACACGATGACGTTCTCCGCCGGACAGCTGACCGATACGCTTCTGTTGTTCTGCACCACGAAAATTAAAGCGGGCACAATACGCCCGGGATGACACCTGGTATCGGCCCACTGTGATCATATCCTGACCGGCTGAAATTTCTTCCCAGACGCTATGCTGCGGTTCCAGTGTCTCGCGATTCTGGTCGACATACGCCATCTGCACTGTCGGACCGATTCTGAGCATACCAGCATCCGGTGTTTCCTGACCGGTGATCAGGCGGAACAGGGTGGTCTTCCCGGCTCCGTTCGGGCCGATGATGCCCACAATCCCTCCGGGCGGCACACTGAAGCTCAGATTGTCATACAGCACTCTGTCGGCATACGCCTTGCGCAGTCCGTTCGCTTCTATCACCAGATCGCCCAGACGTTCTCCCGGCGCAATATAGATCTCGTTGGTCTCATTGCGCTGCTGATAGTCCTGGCTCTGCAGTTCATCAAACCGGGCCAGCCGCGCCTTGCTCTTCGCCTGACGTCCCTTCGGATTTGCGTTGACCCAGGCAAGTTCCTGCTGCATCGCTCTGACACGCGCCTGCTGTTGTTTCTGTTCCTGCTGCAGACGCTGTTGTTTCTGCACTAACCAGCCGGAATAATTGCCGGCATAAGGAATACCGTGTCCCCGATCAAGTTCCAGAATCCAGCCTGCGACGTTATCCAGAAAATAACGATCATGCGTCACTGCGACCACCGTACCCCGGTAATCATGCAGAAAGCGTTCTAACCAGGCCACAGACGCTGCATCCAGGTGGTTAGTAGGCTCATCCAGCAATAACATATCAGGCTGTGTCAGCAACAGGCGACATAATGCCACGCGCCGCCGCTCACCGCCGGACAGGTGCTTTACCCTGGCTTCCCAGGGTGGCAGATTCAGGGCATGTGCGGCCCGTTCCAGCTGCTGATCCAGATGATGCCCGTCTGCGGCCTGAATGATGTTTTCCAGCTCTGCCTGACGTCTGGCCAGCGCATCAAAGTCTGCATCCGCCTCAGCATATGCGGCATAAACCTGATCCAGTTCTGCTATGGCTGCCTTGATATCAGCCAGTGCCGCTTCGACATTACCACGCACATCTGCGGCATCATCCAGTTCCGGCTCCTGCGGTAAGTAACCGATCCGGATACCCGGCTGTGGCCGTGCTTCACCTTCAATCTCAGTATCCAGCCCGGCCATGATCCGCAACAGGGACGATTTGCCGGAACCATTCAGACCGAGTACACCAATCTTGGCGCCGGGGAAAAACGATAGCGAGATGTCGCGCAGAATGTGCCGCTGCGGCGGCACGATTCTGCTGACACGGTTCATGGTATAGATGTATTGAGCCATAATGATTCAGATCAATGGCGTTAACCTGGTTCTATCAGCCGTGAAATTTAATAGTGTCAACTTCAGTGCCAGCGTGATCCGGTTATGGCTCTCCCAGGTACGCCATAAACCCATCCGTGGGGGCTCGGCTGCGGCCATCCATGGCCGCAGACGCCCCCGGAGAGCCATAACCGGATCACGCCTTGCAGCGCAGTGACGCGACCACCTTCGTGGCTGCCTTCGGAACAGCGCGACGTCATTCCGCGCGAAGTCGCGGAATCCATCGCCCGAAACCCGAGGTCATACAGGATAACTGAAGTTGGTGCCATTAAGTAGCACTGGGGTGAATCGTAGCCAGCAACTGGCGTAATGCCTGCCCGCGATGACTCAGTTGATGTTTGCGTTCCGGCGTCAGTTCAGCGGCACTCGCCTGCTCTGAGGCGACCCAGAACAGGGGATCATAGCCGAAGCCACCGCTGCCACGCGGCGTACGCAGAATGTGACCTGCCCAGTGGCCCTGGCAGATAACCGGCACCGGGTCAGCCGCGTGTCGCAGCAGCACGATCACACAATGATATTGCGCTGTACGCGCAGCATCCGGCACGTCGTGCATCATCTGCAATAATTTGTGATTGTTCGCGGCACTATCCTGCGCAATGCCCGCATAGCGTGCCGAATACAAACCAGGCGCACCATCCAGCGCATCCACTGCCAGACCGGAATCATCCGCCAGGGCGGGCAACCCGGTATGCTGCGCGGCATGCCGCGCCTTGAGCAGCGCATTTTCAACAAAGGTCAGACCGGTCTCTGCAACTGAATCCAGCGAGTAATCTGACTGCAATCGTACCGGCTGTTCACTCAGCAGTGCGGTCAGCTCAGCCAGCTTGTCGGCATTGCTGCTGGCAAGTACCCAGGGCTGCTGGCTCATGCGATCTGTTCATCTGCCAGGAATAACCAGGTATCAACGACGGTATCCGGGTTCAAAGAGACACTGCTGATGCCCTGTTCCAGCAACCAGCGCGCCAGTTCCGGATGGTCCGATGGCCCCTGGCCGCAGATGCCGACATATTTGTCGGCCTTGCGCGCGGCCCGGATTGCCATTGCCAGCATTTTTTTAACTGCCGGATTGCGTTCATCAAAGCTGCCGGCCACCAGTCCTGAATCACGATCCAGGCCCAGCGTCAGCTGGGTCATGTCGTTTGAACCGATTGAGAAACCATCGAAATAGTCCAGAAACTGTTCGGCCAGCACGGCATTCGAAGGTAATTCACACATCATGATGATTTTAAGCCCGTCCGCACCGCGCTGCAGTCCGTTCCGGGCCAGCAGGTCAATCACCTGTTCCGCTTCGTCCAGAGTGCGGACGAAGGGGATCATCACCTGCAGGTTGTCCAGCCCCATGTCCTGACGTACCCGCCGGACTGCAGCACATTCCATCTCGAAACAATCGCGGAAGCTGTCGGAGATATAGCGCGAGGCACCGCGAAAACCCAGCATCGGATTTTCTTCATGCGGCTCATACGCTCGTCCACCGATCAGGTTCGCATACTCGTTCGATTTGAAGTCGGACAGACGCAATATCACCGGTTCCGGCGCAAATGAAGCGGCCAGAGTCGCAACCCCTTCCACCACCCGCTGGATGAAATATTCTCGCGGATCAGGATAGGCCGCGATCCGCGCCCGGATCTGCGCCTGAAGCTCTGTCGGCTGGTGTTCCAGCTCCAGTAAAGCCCTTGGATGGATGCCAACCATGTTGTTAATGATAAACTCAAGACGCGCCAGACCGATGCCATGGTGCGGTATCTGAGCAAAGTTAAACGCACGTTCCGGATTGCCAACGTTCATCATGATCTTCAGTGGCACATCCGGCATATGATCCAGTTCGATCCGTTTGATACTGAACGGCTGTTTCCCGGCATACACATAGCCGGTATCCCCTTCAGCACAGGATACCGTCACCGGGACACCATCCGGTATGCGATCGGTTGCATCCACGCAACCGACCACGGCTGGCACACCCAGCTCACGTGCGATGATGGCAGCATGACAGGTTCGTCCGCCGCGATTGGTCACGATCGCAGCAGCGCGTTTCATGATCGGTTCCCAGTCCGGATCGGTCATGTCTGTGACCAGCACGTCACCCGACCGAACCTGATCCATGTCATCCAGACTGGCGATTACCCTGGCCGTGCCCGCACCGATCTTCGAACCGATAGACCGGCCTTCTGCCAGCAGGTCGCCCTGTGCCTGCAATGTGTAACGTTCCAGCACATTACTGGCGCGGCTCTGTACCGTTTCCGGACGTGCCTGCAGGATATATAACTGCCCATCCACACCATCCAGTGCCCATTCGATGTCCATTGGTCGCTGGTAGTGTTGCTCTATGGCGACCGCCTGCCGGGCCAGTTCCTCGACCTGAGCATCGGTCAGACTGAAACGCTGGCGTTCTGCCGGATCAACCGGGACTGTCTGCACCGGCTGTTCGCTATCGGTGTCGGCATAGATCATTCTGAGTGCCTTGCTACCGACGGTACGGCGTAACACAGCAGGGCGTCCGGCAGCTAAGGTGTTCTTGTGGACATAAAATTCGTCCGGGTTGACCGCGCCCTGCACGACCATCTCACCCAGCCCATAACTGCTGGTGATAAACACCACATCGCGGAATCCGCTTTCCGTGTCCAGTGTGAACATGACGCCGCTGGCACCGACATCGGAACGGACCATCTTCTGTACGCCAGCGGATAAGGCGACCTGAGCATGATCAAATCCCTGATGCACCCGATACGCAATGGCCCGGTCATTAAATAATGACGCAAATACTTCGCGGATGCGCAGTTTGATCTGTGCCAGGCCACGCACATTCAGCACCGTTTCCTGCTGTCCGGCAAAGGATGCGTCCGGCAGATCTTCAGCAGTTGCTGAGGATCGTACCGCCCAGCTGACCTGCGTACCATAGTCTGCTTCCAGGGCCTGATAAGCAGCGTCTATCGCCTGCTCAAAGGCTGGTGGAAACGGCGTCTGCATTACCCAGCGCCGGATTTCTGCACCCACGACAGCCAGGCGCTTCACATCGTCAACATCTAATGCGGCCAGTGCGGCACTGATCCGGTCTGCCAGGCCTGCATGTGCCAGAAATTCACGATACGCTGCTGCTGTTGTGGCAAATCCACCCGGTACCCGAACCTGACCATCTGCCGTCAGGTTACGCAACAGTTCACCCAGCGAGGCATTCTTGCCACCGACCCGGTCAACATCGCCCATGTGTACCTGATGAAGTTTCAGAATATAGTCGTTCACGTACAAAGTCCCTTAAGCGGTCAGATTATCAGGTGCTGTCGTGCCGGTCTGAGCTGCCTGACGTTGTAAAATATTGCTGAACTGATCAATAAAGTCGTCATACCGGTTGACCAGATGTTGCACAGTATGCTGATAGCGGTTGTAAGCGATCACGGCCGGAATGGCCGCAAACAAGCCCATCGCGGTGGCAATCAGTGCCTCGGCAATGCCCGGTGCGACCAGATGCAGAGTGGCCTGCTGTGCCTGCCCGAGTGCCTGAAAGGCACTCATAATGCCCCAGACGGTACCGAACAGACCGATATACGGGCTGCTGGAACCCACGGTTGCCAGAAAGGGCAGCCGCATCTCCAGACGCTCCGCTTCATGATTAAGTGCGACCCGCATCGCACGTTGTACATTGTCAATCAGTGCCTGCTGCGATACAACTGCTGCCTGCTGCAGCCGGTTATATTCACGAAATCCGGCGCAGAAGATCGCGGCACCGCCGGTGGGTGACTCTGTGCGCAGCGTACGGTATAACACCGCCAGATCGCTGCCGGACCAGAATGCCTGTTCAAACCGGGTCAGTTCACGTCTGGCCTGATATAGTATGCGGGCCCGGTCAAAGATGCAGGTCCAGCTCAGCACAGAAGCCAGCAACAACAGGCCCATCACCACCTGAACCAGGGGGCTGGCTGCCAGGATCAGGCCGTATACAGAAAGGTCAGTGGATGGAATCATGTTCCTTCGATGCAGCGCGTCATGCGTGTGGTAATGCGGTCGGACGCAGGTCCGGATGGTGCAGACAGGTTATTGCGGATTCACTCTGGCGCAAGGGCGCGCGATTATCCACCAAACAAACGGTTTGTGCGAGGCACAAACTTCGCCCGGTGTGCGATTCAGACTGATGTGGGCTGGTACGTTGCAGCTATGAAACTCATATAGTGTCAGCATGACCCGAGTCTGTTCTCCGAGGTACGCCATAAACCCATCCGTGGGGGCTCGGCTGCGGCCAGACAAATGCGCTGTTCCGCAGCACTTTATCGGAATCTCTCCATCTGTCAACATGCCAGCCGAACCGCAAGCCGCCTATATTCTGCATACCCGCCGTTTTGCCGAACGCAGTCTGACTGTCTCTGTGTTCACCCAGTCTGCTGGTCGTATGACTGTACTGGCGAGACATCCGCAGGCCGACAGATCGCAAGGTTTATTACAACTGTTCACGCCGTTATTTATCAACTGGTGTGGCCGCAGCGCACTGCCCGCTCTGAACCTGCTGGAAGGTGCCGCAGCACCCCATGTCCTGACCGGCAGGGTTTGTTATTGCGGCTTGTATCTGAATGAGCTGATACAACGTCTGACCGCACCGGCTGACCCGCAGCCGGTGTTGTTTGCGCATTACACCCGAAGTCTGGCAGAGTTACAGGCTACCAACGGTTCGAACGCACAGATCGAACCGATTCTGCGCCGGTTTGAATACCATCTGCTGGAAACGCTGGGGGTCGGCCTGATACTCGCACATGACTGCCGGGGCCAGCCGATTGTGCCTGGAGACTGGTATGATTATCATCCCTTGCAGGGGCCACAACCAGTAGCCACACAAACCACCACGACATTTCGTGGTGCGACGCTGTTAGCACTGGAAGCTCATCTGCAACCGGAACATTATCGCGAGGCCCGGCAGCTCATGCGTCAGGTATTAGACTATCATCTGGGCGGTAAACCGTTACGCAGCCGTGCGCTGTTTCAGACGCAGGTGTAACTTCGTATAGCCGCTACAGCAGGACATTCAGTTGTGGAAACACCAGAATTTATCATCATCAGCATCAACCTGATCGTTCATCTGCTGGGCTATCTGGTCATTTATCCCCGCCTGGCCGGGTCCGATATCAGAAAGCTGGGGACTCACACCATCCTGGCCAACCTGGTTGCCCTGACCGTGTGCGGATTCGTCTTCTGGGATAGCGGGATTGAGTTCAACCTGATCCTGTTTTCAGTCAACTGGTTCTGGTTCTGTATGGCAACCTATCTGGCCATAGATTTTCCTTTCTCAATGTACTACACGAATAAATATGATATTGATCCCGATGCCGACTGAAGATCCCGTATAGCTGGTGCCATTACCATAAGGACGATGCCGGAAAGCGGCTGACTTTTTCTGGCTGCCCGTTTTCTGCGCACTGCCTTCGGATCAGCCAGCAACGGGCGATAAATCTCCACCCGGTCACCAGCTCGTAGTCGGGTCTGCAGCTGGCTCAGTTTGCCGAAGATACCGACTTTGTTCTTATCCAGTCGGATTTCCGGGTACTGCTGCAGAATACCGGATTGTTCAATCGCATTCTGTATCGTACAGCCGGGCACAACCTGCAGCGCAACGATCTGTTGCTGATCCGGCCTGGCATAGGCGACTTCGACATTCAGCGCATCATCCATAGATGTCCCGTGCACGCTGGCAGAAGCTGTCAACTAAGGTATTTGCAATCTGCTCAAATGTCCTGCCGAAGAGCGCCTGCCTCACAAAGTCAGAAAATGCAAACTCCAGTGTCAGACTGACCTTGCAAGCCTCTTCGCTAAGTGCCTGGAATTGCCAGTCGCCCTGAAATGTCTTAAAGGGCCCCTCCTGTAATTCCAGCGACATATGGTGGGGTGGGCTGAGCTGATTGCGCGTACTGAACGCCTGCCGGAAACCCAGATGATTGATTTCAATCTGACCGATCACTTCACGTGTCGTTTCCTGCAGGATAGCAGCCTGGCTGCACCAGGGTAAAAATTCAGCATAGCGATTGATATCTCTGACCAGATCAAACATCGCCTGATCTGTGTAGGGTACAAGTGCTGTTTTGTGAATAGTCGTGGGCATATAGGGTACCAGAGCGTTCCTGCAACAGGATCAGTGTGCCTGATCCTGTTGCCAGGTCACTTCCTGTGCACCATCGTGCCGCGCCAGGACACGAGCCAGCACAAATAAGAAATCTGACAGACGATTCAGATAGCATAAAGTATGCGGATTAACCGACTCATCCTGGGCAAGCTGCCATACACTGCGTTCAGCACGACGACACACACTGCGGGCATGGTGACACTGCGCAGCTGCAAGCGTACCAGCCGGTAAGATAAATTCTTTCAGATGCGGCAGATCAGCATTCAGGGTATCAATCCAGGATTCCAGCGTGGTGGCCCATGCCGCTGTTGCTAGTACCTGGTCTGGTAGCGCAAGCTCCCCGCCTAAATCGAATAACCGATGCTGAATCGTGGCCAGACTGGGTTCTGCTGCTGCGGTATCAGGACAGACAGCCCGCAAGATACCGATAAGACTGTTCAGTTCATCCAGATCACCCAGTACCCGGATACGTGGATGATCCTTGCTGACCCGTTCGCCATTCGCGAGTCCGGTGGTACCCTGATCACCGGTACGGGTGTAAATTCTGCTCAGACGCGGCATATTTTCTGGTGTTTCCAGTCACGTGTTATGAATACAGGGCGCGCGATCGTGTGCCCCTGAGCGTATCCGCTGAGATCCGGACTTCGGGCCGGGCCGGTGCCGGTTCACCAGCCCAGGCATGCCCATAGATCACTTCGTAGGTAACCGGCAACTGGCCATCTGCGCGGCGGTAGCGTTCGTATGCTGCAGTCATTGCCTGCAGTCGTGTGCGTCCGGTCAGACCACGCCGCCGTTCCCGGGCCGCATTTGTTGCTCCCAGCAACCTGAGTTCACGCAGGATATCAGTCGCTTGCGGATAGGTCATGGTGATCCGTTCACAATCCATCACCGGATCCAGCAACCCGGCCTGCAGCAACTGATCGCCATAATCATGCATATCCGGAAAGGTGTGGACATGGGGTCGGGCGTCGCACTGTGCCCAGGCCTGGCGTAGTTCAGACAGGGTATCCGGGCCGAATGAAGTGAATAAGACCAGGCCTCCCGGGCGCAATACCCGTTGCATCCCGGCTATGGCACTGCGCGGATCGTCGCACCATTGCAGTGCTGCATTTGAAAAAATCAGGTCTGTGCTGTGTTTGGTCAGGGGGATCTGTTCCAGATCGGCACACACACCGCGTATTCGCCGCCGCCAGTGTACCCGCTGGCGGCAGGTCCGTTGTATCATCGGCCAGGCGAAATCCAGTCCGATCACCTCGGCCTGCGGATAACGCTGCAACAGGGCGGCAGTATGCCGTCCGGTACCGCAGCCCAGATCCAGAACACGCGCCGGTTTCAGCCGGACATAATCCAGACGTTCCAGCAATCGTTGCCCGATATCATGCTGCAGCACGGCCACACGATCATAATGTGTTGTAGCCTGGCCGAATGTGCGGCGTGCCTGTTGTTTATCGATCACCAGGAAGCGGCTCCAGCCAGCCGGAACAATCTGCGGGATGAGTTAAAAAAGGCGCATGGGCGGCTTTTGGCAGGCACCGGGTACAACTACCGACAGGCAATTGGTCAGCCACTGCTGCAGGTACCAGCATGTCGCGCCCACCAAACAACCAGCTGGCCGGTACAGATAACTGCGCCAGTTCAGCCCGTAAGTCACTCTGTAACAACAGATTCAACCCGGTTGTCAGGCCAGTCAGATCAGCTGCCGGACGCCGTGCCAGTGCCTGCCGCAAATGCCGTAGCGTGCGGGTCGCCTGCACGCTGCCACGTATCTGCAGGCTCAGAAATCGCTGCAATGTTGTCGCCGGATCGTTACGTAAGGTAGCAGCAAACTGCGTAAAGACTGCTTCCGGTACTGCCGCAGGCCAGTTGGCAGTCCGGACGAAACAGGGCGTCGTGGTCATCAGGCACAACTGGCTGATACGTTCCGGTGCCAGTCTGGCGGCCTGCAGTGCAACCAGCCCACCGAGTGACCAGCCCAGCCAGATGGCGCGCTGTGGTGCTATCGCCAGACAGGCCGCAGACCAGTCGGACAAACTGGTACCCGTCAATGGACTGGCACCATGTCCCGGCAGCTCGGGCATCGTGACCCGGAACTGCTGACTCAGTACCGGAAGCCAGGTCTGCCAGACGCCGACATGCATACCCCAGCCATGTATCAGCACCAGATCCGGGCCATGCCCCTGAGCCTGATACCATAACCTCATCTGTGAGATTGCCGCAGAATGCGCGTTAATGCGGTCAGCAATTGTTCAACTTGTTCTCTGGTATGGGCCGCTGACAGGGTGATACGCAGACGCGCCTGGCCTTGCGGTACTGTCGGCGGGCGAATTGCACTCACCAGAATCTTATATTGTAGCAAGGCCTGACTCCAGGCACTGGCCTGATCTGCGGACCCCAGCATCAATGGCTGAATTGGCGTCTCCGACGGCATCAGCGGCAACCCGGCCAGACGTGCCTCATGCCGGAAGAAACGTACCAGTTCAAACAGATGGGTGCGCCGCCAGTCTTCTGTGGCCAGAATGTCCAGACTGACGCGTGCTGCTGCGGCCAGTGCTGCCGGCATCGCTGTGGTATACATATAGCTGCGTGCCTGCTGGATCAGGGTTTCGATCAGGTCTGTGGAACCGGCAACAAACGCACCTGCCACACCAGCAGCCTTGCCCAGCGTTGCCATATAGATCGGCACCTGCGCCGATTCAATTGAGCCCCGACCCTGTGTTCCGAGCACACCAAAGCCGTGTGCATCGTCAATCATCAATGTGGCCTGATGGGCCTCAGCTAACGCCATCAGAGCCGTATACGGCGCACAATCCCCGTCCATACTGAACACACCGTCACTGGCGATCAGGCAGGCACCGTTTGTTTGTGCCAGCAAACGCTGCAAATGGCCCATATCCGCATGACGATAACGCCGCAGGCGGCCCGCACTCAACCGCGCCCCGTCTAACAGGGATGCGTGATTCAGGCGATCCTGCAGAATCACGTCACCGGCACGAGTCAATGCGGCCAGTACACCCAGATTCGCCATATATCCGGTTGAGAACAATAATGCCCGCTCAGCACCTAAAAACTCAGCCAGTGCCTCTTCCAGCACCTGATGTGCCACAGTGTGTCCACTGACCAGGTGCGCAGCACCGGCACCCACACCATAATGCTGCGCAGCCTGTGTCAGCGCCGCTATCAGGCGTGGCTCTGCCGCCAGGCCAAGATAATCGTTACTGCAGAAACTGAGTAATTCACCTTCACCAGTCTGCAATACCGGCGTCTGCGGCCCTGATACAAGACGTCTGTGCCGATACAGTCCCAGTGCCTGTTGCTGTGCCAGACTGGCTGCCAGTCGTTTGACAATCAAGCCAACCTCTGTTTGACCTTATAAGGCACCGCTGTCTCTCAATCTGGTGTCCCGGTTTCCTTTAACCAGCAACACATCAATAGAGAGAAGACTTTTCACTTCATACATTCAAACTGCGATTTTTTAAATAAATTGAAAAACTCAGATTGCGCTCGCTCGCCAGGCCTTTTCTGGCAGAAATTATGCCATGGTAATAATGAATCAGCAGATTTTTAACACCTGACTGGATACATGCCTGTATGCAATAAGATACGATAGTCCAGCAGACAGAACATATTCTGGTAAGATGTCATGACATCTTTTTCCTGACAGCAAATAAGCAGGTACTCTGAGCAGCCAGGTAATGCCCTGTCGCATCCTGAAAAGAGGTCGCAAAGGACTCATCTAACAATCTTCTGGCATTACGCAACACATCGGGACAGACAGGAGATAATGATGTATAAATATGTTGTATGGTCTTGTCTGTCTCTTCTGCAGCACAGACCCTATCAATCAGGCCGACATCGTAAGCCTGATCTGCTCGCCACACTTCATTCAGAAATAAAAAACGCCGTGCCCGACCTGGATTGACATACTTCGCCAGACGAAACAAACCCATGCCCGGTAATACACCATGTTTAATCTCAGAAGACCGGAACGTTGATTCTGCTGTGGCAAGCCGTAAATCGCAAGCCAGCATGAATTGCAGGTGAAACCAGCTGCAGGTGCCATGAATACACGCCAGGGATGCACCAGAAAAGCGTTCAATTCGCTGCAGGCACTTTTCCCATTTACTGTACTGATCCAGATTCAGTGCATGTTGATACTGCCCGGCTGATGGTACACCTAATCCCTGAAAAACGATCACACAGCATGCCGTCTGATCTTCAATATAATCCATAGCATCTGAAAACTCACGCAATAACGTTGGATCCAGTTCTGCCGGATCAGACCATTGAAAAGTAAGCGTCGCAATATCACCCTTAATGTTTAATGCAAAATGATTAAACTGTTGCATATCAGAATACTCCCAGACAGCATTCTATTGTGGCACCAGGCCCCATCGTCATCATGACCATAAATTCGCCTCGCTGAATCAGTTTCTCCTGCAACAGTCGCTCATATGAAAACAGAAATGAACCAGAAGAGATATTACCATAATCTTGGAGTGCGCTGACGGTATGTCTGACATCATATTCACTGATATTCAGCGCATACTTGATTGCATCTATCACCTTCTTTCCACCGGAATGTATAACCCAGTGATGAATATCGCGCGTCTTTAGTGCAAACCGCGATAACAGTTGATCAATCGGCTTTTTTACGTGATTACCGATCACGTACGGAATATCCTTATCCAGGTAGAAACAGAATTTATTATCTTGCAGCCTGATCTTCATCGCTGACAAGGTTTGTGGAATCATATAAGAAGAAAACGCCAGAAGCTTAGCAACGGGTGCGACTGGTGGCAAAGTTTTTTGTGAGATGATCGTGGCAGCTGCGCCATCACCAAATAATGAATTAACAACAGCTGTATTCATCGTATCGTCGATCACATACATAGCTGAGCATATTTCAACGCAGACGAGTAATCCGACCGCATCAGGGTGTAAAGCACAGAAATCAGACACAGACTGCATCGTATTCAGACCGGCATGACACCCCATGCCGACCACATCCAGCCGATGGATATCGGCCCGCAGACTGAGTGACTCAGTGAAATAAGCAGTCAGACCAGGCGATAATAAACCTGTTGTGGAACAAACAGCAATATAATCGATATCTTTGCTACATAAGTCTGACTTTTGCAGCACACGCTGAATAGCCAGTCGGCCTGCTGTTATTGCGGTCTTTTTATGTTTCTCCAGTAATTCTTCCTGACTTTCCGGAATAAATTTCTGATCTTTATTTTTCTCCGGCAACGTTAAATAACGTGTTTTTATGTGGGAATGATGAAATATCTTATTAATTTTTTTATCAGTAATGTTGAAATGATTTAATATATCAGATTGTGTATACTGATCCCCGCTTGTTGCTGTAGCAACAGAAATCAGGCCTGATGTATTATGATCTGGTGTGCATTTCATTGTTGTGACTTCCTGTCATACAATAATGCCTGAGAAACAGTTTCAACTGCGCTATTCTGCATCGGATGCTGCAAAGCACAGAATGTTATTTTCGCCAGTTGTGTTGCTAAGGCATCACGCGACAGAATATCTTCGGCCAGCCCGGTTGCTTCCATAAGCACATCATTGCTGATTTTTGTAACCAGTCCCCATACCAGCGCAGTCATACTATCGACCTGTTGACCAAACAGGACGACTTCTTTCGCTCTTGCTGATCCAACCACTTCCGCCAGACGATGTATACCACCGGCTGCCGGAATCAATCCGAGTTCAGTTTCAGGTAAAGCAAACCAGCTGGATTTGGTACAAATACGCATATCGCAGGCCAGTGCCAATTCCAGTCCACCACCAATTGCCGGACCCTGAATTGCTGCAATGGTGGGCCAGGGTGCTTTGGCAAGTTCATTGAACAAATTTCTGCTTTGCAGCATAAACGCATCGCGATAAGATCTTTTACATAATTCTGATTTATCTGCTCCGGCACAGAACACCTTGCCGGTATGCGTGATAATCATGGCACGAACTGCCGGATTATCGATGACAGTTGCCAGTTGATCCTGCAAACAATTCAGCATCGCTGAATCATAGGCATTCGCTTTGTCTGGCCGGTTGAGTGTTAATAACGCAATGTTCTGATCTTTACCGGAATACTTCAGTCTGACTAAGTCAGGCCTCCGATCAGCACAGGCAGAAAGTTTTTCCATGATCTTTATATGGGATAAGCAATGCGTGACCACTGGATAAGGTGTTGTGGGCCAATATTATCATCGACTATGCTCCCACCAAAAAAGCCGGTACCAATCAGAGGAGATCGGGTCAGTCCTGTAGTCACACCACCAGATCCTGCAACAGCCTGATTATTAACTGTGATTCTGCAAACCGGCAGAGCCTGGGCGTATTGTGTCACAATTGCCTGATCATAGCTGTGGATCACAGCGGAATGACCTCTGCCCGCCATATCCAGCATCGCACATGCAGCATGAATGGTATTCTGCATATTTTTGCTACTGATATAACCGATCACAGGAAATAGTTTTTCCTGGCTGATCGGTTCATCTGATCCGATCATGTGAATCTCAACGATCAGGCTCTTCACATCAGAGCGAATGGATAAACCAGCCTGCTGTGCAATCCGGGCAGCACTTCTGCCAATCGCATCTGTATTCAGTTTATTATCCGGAAACAAAAAATTACGCAGTTTTTTTTCTTCCTGCTTATTGACGATATATCCACCTGCTGTATATAACGCCGCTTTCAGCTCTGAGCTGATGTCTGTATCCGCGATAATAACAGATTCACAGACACAAGGTAATGCATGATCAAAGCTGTTACTCTCGACAATCTGCTGTGCAGCACGTGTAATATCTGCTGAACGATGGACAAAACAAGGCACATTGGCAGGCCCCATACCGAATGTCGGGTTACCTGACTGATATGCCGCTTTTACTCTGTTCTTTCCTCCGGTCGCCAGGATAAGGTTGACTTCCGGAGATTGCATCAGGCTATTTAGTGAATCAATGTCCGGATCACGTATGATTTGTATTGCATCTTCGGGCATTTTACAGGCTTCTGTCATACTGCGGATGAAATCGACAAGATGCACAGCGCAATGTTTAACACTGGGATGCGGGGAAAAAATGATGGCATTACGTGTCATGATACTGATTAATGACACATAATAAATCGTCATGATCGGGTTTGTGCCAGGCACCAGGCTGACAATAATACCGGCAGGTTTCGGAAATTGTATAATACGTTTTTCTTTATTGTAAACTTTGTCTACATAATCTGATACAGCGTACTTTTTAATGCCCGATAAGCAATTCCGGTATTTCAGAATATTATCCTGATAGTTTCCGTATCCTGTCTCTGCAACAGACTGTTCAGCATACAACTCAATTTTATCTTCCAATGCCTGCAGCAGTGTGTTCACTGCATGATTTACCTGATGAGTCTGATAAAGCTTTAACTTGTTTAATGCATTCTCTGCTTTCTGCAATTGCGTCTTTATCTGGTAATCTTTCTGAGTGCCTGACATTTTGTATCTCTGTATAACGTTTCTGATCCTGGCCGGGCTTAGCCTCCGGGAGCAAAGTGCTCAGCGTGAAAACAAAGTCGGCAGCCAGGCGGGCAGTCTGCCCTGCAACGGGTAGTTCAGTCCTGCTTCGCTCCCGGAGTTCGTTGGGGCTTACGATCGAAAAATGCTACCACCCCGGTGCTTCTGAAGCGATGATTGCGACAGCCCCTGAAGAAGCGAGAGTATCAAGCTGCATGTGAGAAGGCAATCCGGGAAAAGGCCAGGAGGTCGGGCTGCGGCCATCCCTCCGGGCCGCGGGTTCCCGGAGAGCCCCGGTCGGATAACGCCGACACTCAGATTACCATACTTAGTCTGAATTGTACCCTGATGTCAGGTAACCTGTTTTTCCACGATTGAAGAGATGGTGATTTTATAGTATAAAGCGCGGCCTTGTGGCTCCTGCAGAGCCATAAGGTATTTTTTAACGACGCACACCTGTCGCTAACTGTATTACCGGGTGCCTGAACATCTCTGTTCCGGGTGGTAAGACGGGACATGGTGGAGGCCTAACCCACATTCCGGAGAACAACCTTGAGCCAGATAACATTACGCCAGATGCTGGAAGCTGGTGTCCATTTCGGACACCAGACCCGATACTGGCACCCGCAGATGAAGCCTTATCTGTTCGGTCAGCGCAACAAAATCCACATCATCAATCTGGAAAAGACGCTGCCTCTGTATTACGAAGCGATGAATTATATCGGGCGCACGACAGCTAACGGGCGCAGGATTTTATTTGTCGGCACAAAGCGCCCCGCGCAGGCAGTGATTGCTGAGGAGGCCGAACGTTGCGGTATGCCGTATGTTAACCATCGCTGGCTCGGTGGTATGCTGACCAACTTCAAAACGATCCGGCAGTCAATCAAACGACTGAAGGAACTGGAAAAGCTGGCTGAAGAAGGTGCGCTGGAGGCACGCTTTAACAAAAAGGAACAGCTGACGCTGCGCCGTGAGATGAATAAGCTGGACCGCAGCCTCGGCGGCATCAAACACATGCACCGCCTGCCGGATGCCCTGTTTGTGATTGACAGCGGACATGAGCATATCGCCGTTGCTGAGGCCCGCAAACTGGGTATCCCGATTGTGGCTGTGGTTGACAGCAATCAGAATCCGCATGAAGCAGACTATGTCATTCCCGGCAATGACGACGCCATCCGGGCCATACGCTTGTATGTGCAGGGTGCTTCTGCTGCGATTCTGGAAAGTCGTGCAGCGGCAGCACGTGCACTGGTCGAAAAGACCGACGAAGAGGCAGAAGCGGAAGCGACAGCTTAGACCCGACCACCATCAGCATGACTTTCAGTTAAAATTTAAGGATTATTTATGGCAATTACGGCCTCCATGGTCAAAATCCTGCGCGAGCGCACCGGCACCGGTATGATGGAGTGTAAAAAGGCACTCACCGCAGCCGGGGGAGATATAGAAAAAGCGATTGAAGATATGCGCAAATCCGGCCAGGCAAAGGCGGCAAAGAAGGCCGGACGCATTGCAGCAGATGGTGTGATTGCACAGGCGGTCAGTGATGATCAGAAACGCGGCGTCCTGATTGAAGTCAATTGTGAAACTGACTTTGTTGCCAAAGACGCGAACTTTACGTCTTTTGCCAATACGATCACACAACGTGCACTGCAGACAGGTGTGACTGACGTCGCACAACTGATGGCATTGCCCCTGCATGAGGGTGAAGAAACCACAGTAGAGGAAGCTCGTCAGGCTCTGGTCGCGAGGCTGGGCGAGAATCTGCAGGTACGGCGGATCACACAGCACCATGCCACTGGTATCCTGGCTGGCTACCAGCATGGTGTGCGTATTGGTGTCCTGATTGACTATACCGGTGGCGATACGACACTGGGTAAGGAACTGGCGATGCATGTTGCAGCCAGTAACCCACTCTGTATTACTGAAGACCAGGTGCCATCGTCGGTGCTGGATAAAGAGCGCGAAATTGCAACCGCCCAGGCTCAGAACAGCGGCAAGCCGGCAGATATCATTGACCGGATGGTTACCGGACGCCTGCGTAAATATCTGGCTGAAATCACCCTTATGGGTCAGGTCTTTATCAAAGACCCGGGTACAACCGTAGCGAAATTGTTGCAGAAACAACGGGCCAGCGTGCATGATTTCACCCGGTTTGAAGTGGGTGAAGGTATTCAGAAAAAAACGGAAAACTTTCGTGATGAAGTGATGGCACAGGCCGCTGCTGCACATGGTTGAGCGCGTATTGCTGAAGCTGAGTGGTGAGGCGCTGATGGGGGATGATGCGTTCGGCATCAATCCGGAGGTGATTCAGCGTCTTGCTGCAGAGATCGCACAGATACAACGGGCTGGTGTGCAGCTGGGCCTGGTGGTTGGTGGTGGCAATATTTTTCGCGGTGCCGGCCTGGCAGGTGGTGGATTCGACCGGGTGGCTGGTGACCAGATGGGTATGCTGGCAACAGTGATGAACGCGCTGGCACTGCAGGACCATCTGCGTCGTCAGGGTGTGTCGGCGTACCTGCTCAGTGCTGTCGCAATCAACGGCATCGGCGAACCGTATCAGCGCGACCGGGCACTGCAGTATCTGGCTGCCGGACAGGTGGTGTTGTTTGCTGCCGGAACCGGCAACCCGTTGTTTACGACAGATACTGCCGCCAGTTTGCGTGCTATCGAAATCAGCGCGGACCTGATGATCAAGGCGACCCGGGTTGATGGCGTATATTCTGCTGACCCACTGCAGAATCCGGACGCCGTATTTTACCCGCAGCTCAGCTACCAGCAGGTTCTGGACAAACGTCTGGCGGTGATGGATGCAACTGCGGTGATCTTATGCGCAGACCATCAGATGCCATTGCGGGTACTCAATATCCACGCACCTGATGCCCTGCATCGCTCAATACAGGGTGAGTCTGTCGGCACCCTGATAACAGCCGGACCAGATAATCAGAACGGAAACATGTGATGATTGATGATATCAAAAAAGACGCAACCGCCCGGATGGCGAAGAGTGTCGCCAGTCTGAAAGACAATCTGGTTAAGATTCGTACCGGGCGGGCACATCCGGCGATGCTGGATCATCTGCAGGTGACTTATTATGGCTCTACCGTGCCGCTGCAACAGGTGGCGAATATCAGCGTGGAAGATGCCCGCACACTGCTGGTACAGCCTTGGGAGCAACCGATGGTCAAGGCAGTGGAAAAGGCCATTCTGGAATCCAGTCTGGGTGTGACCCCGAACACTGCAGGCACGGCGATTCGTCTGCCGATCCCGCCACTGACCGAAGAACGGCGCCGCGATATGGTGAAAATTGTGCGCCAGGAAACAGAACAGACCCGGGTGGCGATCCGTAACATCCGCCGTGACGCGAACCATGATCTGAAAGAACTGGTGAAAGAAAGACTGATTTCTGAGGACGATGAACATCGTGGCCAGGAGATAGTGCAGAAGCTGACCGATCAGCATATCAGGGAAGCGGATCAGCTGATGCAACAGAAAGAAACTGATCTGATGTCGGTATAGGCCCTGTTTCTGCAGATGACAGCACACACTGACGATTACCCCCGGCATATTGCAGTCATTATGGACGGCAACGGACGCTGGGCAGAACAACGGGGTAAACATCGTTATGCCGGGCACTTAGCGGGTGTACAACAGGCGCGCAATCTGATTGAAACCTGTGTTGACCTGCCGGTCAGAGTACTGACCTTATTTGCATTCAGCAGCGAAAACTGGCGCAGACCGGCATTAGAAGTGCGACTGTTGCTGAATCTGTTTCTGCTTAAACTGCGTAGTGAAATCAGAACATTACATGCTAACCGGGTTTGTTTCCGGCTGATTGGCGATGTCAGTGTATTTCCGGATAAACTGCAGGCCCGCATTTCACATGCTGAAGACCTGACGCAAGGCAATCAGGCCTTGCTACTACAGATTGCTGCCAACTATGGCGGACAGTGGGATCTGACACAGGCCACCCGGCGCATCGCCGCCCGGGTTGCACAAGGCGAACTGAAACCGGAAGACATCACCGAGGCCCATATCAGTCAGAATCTGGCCTTTCCTGACGTACCTGATCCGGATTTGTTTATTCGTACCGGCGGAGAGGTACGCATCAGTAATTTTATGTTATGGCAATGCGCTTATACTGAACTGTATTTTACTGATACCCTGTGGCCGGATTTTGATGCGACTGCATTGCAGCAGGCGTTGCACAGTTTTGCCCACCGGCAACGGCGGTTCGGGCGCACCAGCAAACAACTGACGACCTGATCATGTTCTGCCAGCGTCTGTTGACTGCCACACTACTTGCACCATTGTTGGTTCTGGCGGTTTTCGCCCTGCCAGCACCCTGGCTGGCCGGACTACTTGGTCTGATTGTGCTGACCGGGGCCTGGGAACTGAGCCGGATCACTCAGATCAGTCTGCCGTTACATCGTATCTTTGCCTTAGCTCTGCTCGTACTGATGATGGCGGCCGGTTATTTCTCTCAGAATTTCGCTGAACCGCACCGCCTGTATGGTCTGGTCAGTGTCTTCTGGGGCGTTGCTGTACTGGCACTAATCCGTCGCCAACGTCCGGTATTGCAGGTGATCGGACAACGCTGGGGTGCGCTGATGATCGGTAACACCCTGTTGCTGACTGCCTGGCTGGCTGTCGTGCAGATTCACCAGACAGCCGGTACTGACTGGCTGATCAGCCTGTTATTGCTGGTCTGGGCAATGGATACCGGTGCCTATTTTGCCGGGAAATACCGGGGAAGACGCAAACTGGCTCCCGAAGTCAGCCCGGGCAAAACCTGGGAGGGTGCATATGGTGCCATGGTAGCTGCTTGGTTATGGGCGATCGGTGCTGCCTGGTGGCACTCAGTGCCACTGTTTGCGACCGTCCCTCTCAGCCTGATCATCACCTGGTTGTGTATCGGTAGCGATCTGGGTGAAAGTCTGCTGAAGCGTCAGGCACAGGTAAAAGATAGCGGGAACCTGCTGCCCGGACATGGCGGTATTCTGGATCGGATTGACAGTCTGCTTGCAGCTGCGCCGGCCTTTGCCCTGGCACTCTACCTGATGGGGCTGATGCCGTGATCGGCATCAGCGTACTCGGTGCGACCGGCTCCATCGGGTGCCATACTCTGGATGTGATCAGTCAGCATCCGCACCGTTATCGTGTGGTGGCACTAACCGCCCACACCGATGTGAGCCAGCTACGCAGCCAATGTGAACAATATCGCCCGCAGATTGCGGTGCTGGCAGATGCTGACAGTGCCCGTGAACTGGCGCGGCAATTGCGGATAACCGCACCGGAAGTCACCGTGCTGGCTGGTGCAGAAGGCCTGCAGGCAGCTGCAACCCATCCGGAAGCAGATCAGGTGATGGCCGCCATTGTCGGCACCGCCGGACTGATGCCGACCCTGGCTGCCGTTCAGGTCGGGAAACGTGTCTTACTGGCAAATAAAGAAGCACTGGTGATGGCGGGCGATCTGTTCATGCAGGCAGTCCGCCAGCATCAGGCGACTGTGTTGCCGATTGACAGCGAACACAATGCGATCTTTCAGTGCCTGCCCCGACCCATCATGGCCGGATTGAAATCGCAGGGTGTCCGGCAGATCACTCTGACAGCGTCCGGCGGCCCCTTCCTGCATCGTCCGCAACACACGTTTGCGACCATCACACCAGCAGAGGCGTGTGCCCATCCGAAATGGCAGATGGGGAAAAAAATTTCTGTCGATTCAGCCAGCCTGATGAACAAAGGGCTGGAAGTCATTGAGGCCCATTACTTATTTCAGGCCAGTGCAGACCAGATTGAGGTCGTGATCCACCCGCAGAGCGTCATCCATTCGCTGGTGACTTATGCGGATGGTTCAGTGCTGGCACAACTCAGCAATCCGGATATGCGCACACCGATCGCGCATGCACTGGCCTGGCCGGAACGGCATACTGCCGGGGTACCTGCGCTGGATCTGCCGACACTGGCACAGCTTGAATTTGCCGCACCTGACCATACCCGGTTCCCCTGCCTGTCGCTGGCCTACGCAGCGATTGCAGCGGCGGGGGATGCACCCGCTGTATTAAATGCAGCCAATGAAGTGGCCGTGTCCCACTTCCTGCAGCACCGACTGCCTTTTGATGCTATTCCGGATATCATAGAAACCTGCCTCACCAGACTAGCTGGCAGCACTGCAGCCAGCCTGAGTGACCTGCTGGAGACAGATCAGCGGACCCGCCGTTGTGCAGAACAATACATTGCATGCCTCAGGCGTTAAACAGCTTTTTTTACCATCAGGTTTTTGATATTCCCGATCGCCTGAGTCGGATTCAGGCCCTTCGGACACGATTCAACACAATTCATGATCGTGTGACAACGGAACATTTTATAGGGATCTTCTAACTGATCCAGTCGCTCGTCGGTGGCCTGATCCCGGCTGTCAGCCAGAAAACGCCAGGAAGACAGCAGTGCTTGCGGTCCCAGAAACTTATCCGGATTCCACCAGAAAGACGGGCATGAGGTGGAACAACAACCACACATAATACATTCGTACAGACCATCCAGTTTGTCGCGGTCTTCCGGTGACTGCAATACCTCCTGTTCAGGCGCAGGCTCTTTGCGCACCAGCCAGGGATCAACTTTTTTGTATTGCTCGTAGAACTGAGTCATATCGACCACCAGATCGCGGATGATCGGTCGTCCCGGGAAAGGACGTACTTCAATCGGTGTCTTCAGTTCGCTGATTGGTGTAACACAGGCGAGCTTGTTACTGCCGTTCACATTGACACCATCCGAACCGCATACGCCTTCGCCACACGAATGACGAAATGCAAACGATTCATCCTGGCGTTTGATGTCCAGTAACGCATCCCGCAGCATCATGCCGCGCTGTACGTCAACCTCAAATGCCTGCATGTGCGGCTTGTCATCCGTTTCCGGGTTATATCGGGAGATCAGAAATTGCATGGCATCTGCCTCATCAGGTCCTGGCACACCTTAATAGGTACGCACTTTGGGTGGAAAGCTGTCGACACTTAACGGTTCAGTCGTGACCGGTCTGTAGTCCATCCGGTCTTCGGCGCGGTAATACAGACTGTGTTTCATCCAGTTCGCATCGTCCCGTTCCGGATAGTCCGGACGTGAATGGGCACCCCGGCTTTCCTGCCGGTGCAGGGCCGAAATTGCCATAGCAATACCACAATCAAACAGGTTTTCCAGCTCCAGCGCCTCTATCCGCCCGGTATTAAAGACTCTGGAATGATCCTGCAGGCGCACCTCGGGCAGTCTGTCACGCAGCGCGATTAGTTTATTCACACCTTCCTGCATAATGGCCTCAGTGCGGAATACACCGGCATGATCTTCCATCGTCCGGCGAAATTCTTCACGCAGCTCGCGTACACTCAGCCCGGCACCCGTCTGATCCCAGCGTTCCAGCCGTGTCATCGCCGGTTGTATCGCACTATCAGTCAGCTTACGATGACTTGCCGGTGTGTTGTTCAGCACATTCAGTCCGGCAGCCCGCCCGAACACCAGAATGTCCAGCAAAGAGTTACCACCCAGCCGGTTGGCACCATGCACCGAGACACAGGCACACTCTCCGGCGGCATACAGGCCAGGCATGATCGTATCGCCCTGACCAGTCAGTACCCGACCATACCGGTCTGTCAGTATCCCACCCATAATGTAGTGCGCAGTCGGAAAGACGGGCAGCGGCTCAACGACGGCATCCACCCCGGCAAAGATTCTGCCACTTTCACGAATCCCCGGCAGGCGTTTGCTGATAATCTGTTCGCCCAGATGATCGACCTTCAGCATCACATGGTCGCCCTTCGGGCCACAACCCCGCCCCTCCTTCACTTCGGTCACAATCGCCCGTGAGACCACATCACGACTGGCCAGATCCTTCGCATTCGGCGCATACCGCTCCATAAAGCGTTCGCCGTCCTTATTGATCAGATAACCACCTTCACCACGCACACCTTCGGTGATCAGCATTCCCTTGCCGGCAATCCCGGTCGGATGGAACTGATAGAATTCCATATCCATCAGCGGTGCCCCGGCGCGTAGTGCCAGTGCCATACCATCACCCGTATTGATGTGGGCATTTGAAGTGGTGCGATATACCTGGCCACATCCTCCGGTCGCCAGGATGGTCGATTTTGCTTCAATCAGTAGCGGCTCGCCGGTTTCGATTTCGAGTACCAACGCACCCAGAATGGCACCTTCGTCATCGCGAAGCAGATCCACCGCAAAAAATTCATCGAAGAAATGGGTGCGGGCCCGCACATTCTGCTGATACAGCGCATGCAGGATTGCATGTCCGGTGCGATCCGCTGCGGCACAAGTACGTGAGGCCTGAGCACCACCGAAATTCTGGCTCTGTCCACCGAATGCGCGCTGGTAGATTGTGCCATTCTCCAGACGCGAGAAGGGCACACCATTATGTTCCAGCTCGTACACCGTCGGTATGGCTTCGCGACACATGAATTCAATCGCATCCTGATCACCGAGATAGTCAGAGCCCTTCACTGTATCAAACATGTGCCAGTGCCAGCTATCGTCTGAGACATTCGCCAGTGCCGCATTCACGCCACCCTGAGCTGCAACTGTGTGCGAACGGGTCGGGAACACCTTCGAGACCACGGCGACCTGGAGATCAGTATCGGCCAGTTGAATTGCCGCATTCAGTCCGGCACCACCGGCACCGATGATCAGTGCATCAAACCGTCTTTTTGCCAGTGCCATACGGCTTACCTCAACAGGAGTTGTGCAGCCCACAGGCCATACAGGATCAGACTCATTGCCAGTAACATCAACAGACCGGCCCGAACCGCTATCGGCTTGACATAATCAATGCAGATATCGCGAATGCCGACCCAGGCATGCAGCAGGATCGCCAGCACAAACAGCAGTGTGGTGATCCGCATGACAGGTCCGGCAAACCAAGCCTGCCACGCAACATAATGTTCCGGTGCCGCACATAACAGGCTGATCAGCAGATACACCCCGAACAGACCAATATAGACGGCAGTGATACGCTGCCATGCCCAGGCCTTAAACCCGGATGCCTTCCGACTCATAACACCCCCCAGGTCAATATGATGGCCAGCACAGGTGCCGCGATCAACACACCCCAAGCTGTTTTCTGCGCAGTCGTTTTCCCCACACCCCAGTGCACATCAATTAACAGGTAACGAATACCGGCCAGCAGGTGGTGCAACAGTGACCATATCAGTCCGAACAGCAACAGAACACCCCAGAAGGTATGCAATGTCGTGCTGGCTGCAGCATAGCCTGCCGCACTGTGCAGTGACTGGTCCAGCAGATATAACAGAACCGGTAGTGCCAGAAATAAATAAACGCCGGTCACCCGGTGCAGAATAGAGGTGATGCCGCCAATGGGCAGTCTGATTCTGAGTAAATCCAGATGAACCGGTCTTTGTGTCTTCATAGTCTCCTCAAACTTTTTATGAATCCTGGTCCCGTAATGCGGCAATCATATCTTGTGTCAGTCCAGTGTCAATCAAAGCTGCAATAATGTTTTTCGTGTCCCGGTAATATTTCAGGCCCTGCGCACAAATACCCCGCCTGAAAAAGGCGGGGTATTTGCCTGAGCAGACAAAGCTTTCCGGGAGGATGTTATCTGAGCGGCGTAACCTGTCCCAGTAATGTACCATAGTGCGAGTAGAATGACGTATTCTCAACGAACTTCGGATTCCACTGCGGGTCAGTACCCTTCTGCGTGAGGATAATGATATCGGACCCACCGAACGTAAAGTAGCCGAACTCATCACCCTTGAGGCACGTTATCTCTTTCTTATGGGGCATATCGGAGGACTCATGGGTCATATTGACACCGGAAACCTGACACATGCCTACAGGAATAACGGCGACAATGCCGACATCGCCGTATGGTGAGCCTGTCGTGTCAATCGTGAGGATCCCGCGGGCCTGCGTAAACTCATATCCGTCGCTTGCTGAGTCGGCTGCATCAAACTGACCTCCCGACAACGACACCTTCAGATACACCTCACCGGTCAATGGATAACATTCTCTGACTATTCCAGCTACCGGAGTATGGAACCGGTGGTATGAGTAGGGTCCCAGAAACAGATGAATGAAGTGGCCACCATTGAATGCATCAGCATATCTGCTTTTGTCAAGAAGCTGTTGCACGGTCGCGTAGGTATGGGTACCCTTGAGAGTGATCGACGGCGTAATCTGACCCGTTTCATCAATACCATAGGCCTTCTTATAAGTACAGTCAGCAGGCACCGTGAGCGTGGTATTATCGCCTGGATAAGTGACAGGGCGCAATCCGGGGTTGAGTTCACGGGCAAAAAACTGATTGAATGAATGCCAGCGTTTTCCCGGAATATTGGGACGCAGCTTGTCAGGATGGTGCACTTCGGGGATCATAGAGTCTTGAACCCGATACTTTGGTGAGTCACAGCGAAAACTATTCAGGATTTCATCGTCAAAGGACTTTTCTGAATCAAGAAACATCCCCCAGTCCCGTGCCCACAGCACAAGAAATTCGGCAAACCAGGGAATATCCTGCAAAACACCATCTCGCAGGCTTGCAAGAGGTTGATCAATCAGCCAGTGGAACCAGCACAGATAGTCGTACACTTCCTGATGTTCTTCAAGATCAGTCGGATCTGCCCAGGCCGGATCATCACTCTGCTGTGGGATCCAGCGACTGTAAACACACAGATAATGCACATATTCCTTAAAGGTCTTCGGCCATCTTTTCAGACCCATGCAGTTCGGAAGTGCCTGATAAAGTTTCGGATCAAGGCCACCATTTTGTGCCTTGCGGTCAGCTGCAGCCAGAGACTCCTCAAGTTGTTTTATGAACGTCTGATCACCTTTGTGTTCAAGCAGGGGTTTGAGTGCAGGCAATTCTTCAGGGCTGGGACATTGTTTGATGTTGAAACTCATTATGTTTTTCCTTTTTTATGGTCAGATGGTGCTCGTACTGTAACGAACGTGTGAAATTATGACAAACACTGATCCGACGGCAGATTCATGCTGCCGCCGGACACATTAAGGCCGACTTATACTATTTCTCAATAGCATAACAATTACTGCTACCACTCTTTGCCTGGAACGGAATTGCCCATAAAAAGTCCAGTGGAACATAACCATCACCAAGCTGCCTTTCATTACATTCCTGACCTCCAGAAGGTTGTAGATAGTTATTAGTCGTTGAAGGTGTCAGTTTGCCTGTTACAACAGGAAAAGGCTGGAAATATGTTCCGTCAGGATGAATGGATGCGGCAGCATGACATGTATGGCATGAGGAATCGAACTTTTTCCACCTGGTCGGCTGATCCTGATATTGCTCTGGCAATGCAGCAAAATCTTCCATAGCCGTATGCCCGAGTATAACAGGCACCCCATTTTCGGTATAGCGAATCTGTGTGCCAGTTGGGGGAATAATTTTTAAGGTTCTTAGCAATTTAAACTTCTTTCAGTACCTCATTTATCTCGCGTTCCGACAGAGGGTGCTTCTGAGTAATAAACTCATTACGGATATAATCTACACCATCATCTTCATTGAACTGGAAGGTTGTCCAGAACCAGCTTGGAGCTTCTGTGAAAAAAGGATCGACATTTTCTGGCAGCTTCTGCATTTTAACCATGATGTGCATACCACGAAACCAATATGGATGAAAAGATCCATTATTTTTCAAGTTTCGTCTCAGCGCATTTTCCGGAGCAGGCTGATCTGCAGTAATAAGTTCCCATACGGCTTTTATTTCAATTGCACCAACAGGCAGGTCTACACGTTTATTTTTATTAATGTGATCCAGAACACCCTGATTAGTAATTAAATTATTTTTTTTGATATAATCATATGATAATAGATTTCGATAGACCTCTTCAGAACTTTTATCGAGACTTTGGGTTAGACCATGAGTTGTTGTAAGACCAGATAATTCACTCTTACTTATGACCTGATTCAGGCTGGTATTATCCTCCGTACGCAGGTTCTTAATACGCGTGTTCTTTTCTTTTGAGAATGTATCTTTTTCACTAGGCCATGACCTCCACAAAGGAGAAAAATCAGAATTAGGTGCTTGTTCATTGATTCTGGCAAAAACCATCCAGGCAACTTTCTGGCGTTCTTTCAGTGTGCCTTTGAATGCCATATCAGCGCAGTCTGTGGCAAAAGCTACATCTTTTTTACTTGCCCAGTTGTTCTCACATGTGCTGACATAGTTTCCTGCTGTAACGTATGCGGAAAGCGAGAACAAGGTTACAACAGCAGCCAGTCTGGCTTTATTTTTCATATACATAATATTGACCTTTGGTTGTTTAGTTATGAGATAACGATCTCATTAATTCACTGAAGTTGCACATCTGTATCTGAAAATCAGCAGTTTACGGAATGAATCTGCGTAAGCACGTGATTTTCCGGACTCCGGTTAGTCAATGAAATCAGGTCGAACAAGTACGATTTTATTTAAGTTCACCTCCTTCCTTGTTAGGACTTAGCACCGAAATTTCAAACATAACCACTACCTGATCTTTCAGAGTCTGATCTTCCGCAATTTTCTACGAGCCAGATCAGAAAGTTGGCAACGGATTAATGTTCTGTCCCGGATTCAGACAGTTATTCTTTTACAGGTGTCTGATGACACCACTCAGTTAAGGCCTGTTTCAGATTTTCGCGGCTGGCTTGTGAAAGGCGGCGATAGATGTTGACCAGCAACTGTTCCTCCTGATTCAGCCGTTCAAAGCTGGCATCGTCTTCGACATCTCTTTGTTTCTGATCCTGATGTCTTTTTTTGTGCCCAGATCCGGTCGCTAACCATTCCGGATCAACGTCCAGCAGACGCGCTATGGAAAACAGATGTTCCATGCGCAGATTTTTAACCAGACCTTTTTCCCAGCGGCTGACAGCAGCACTGGTCACGCCGACCGACCGTGCCAAGTTACTGGCGTTGATACCGGCATCCCGGCGGGCCTCAACAATGCGTTCTTCTAACAGGCTCATAGCCGCAGATGATCTCTGATTATCAGTCAATTTTGGTTATAAATCATACTTTGTGTCATTCCTGTGTGAAAAATGGATCGTGTGTGATCTTATGCTTAATTCCGGCTGGTATCGGTGGTTGATAACGGCAGGTGCCGGGTCGGCAGGGTCTGCATCGTGTCTTCGATCCAGGCCTCGGTCAGTGCCAGGATATCTCTGGTACTCCTGTCAGTCGTAGTGATTGGTGGCCCGATCCGTACCTGGATGGTACCAGAGTATTTTTTCAGTCCGCGCCGTGCCCAGTAAACACCAGCATTGTGCGCAACCGGAACAACCGGATAACCGGTTTTGTGCGCCAGCATTGCGCCACCGATGTTATATTTCTGCCGCGCACCGGGGGCTGTTCGGGTGCCCTCCGGAAAGATCAGCACACTCCGTCCGGCCTGCAGTGCCTCTGCACCAGCCCGGTTCAGTTCCTGCATCGCGCGCCGCCCAGCATGTCGGTCTATCGGAATAAAGCTGCCGATCCGGAGTACCCAGCCCAGTACCGGAATATGCAGCAGTTCTTTTTTCAGCACCCAGGCCTGCCGTTCTGGCAGGTGGTGATGCAGACTGATCGTTTCCCAGGCGGACTGATGTTTCACCATCAGGATACAGGGTGCTGCTGCCAGGTGTTCCTGTCCGCTAACCTGCACATCCAGCCCGCAGATATGTTTCTGCAACCAGGCATTTGCCTGCGACCAGCGTCGCACGATCCGGTCAATATGACCCTCAGCAACGAATCTGCACAGCAGCAGTACCGCCATACCATACAACAGGATGGTCACGATCAGACAGACAAAGTATACCATTGCGCGTAACAGGGTCATTTCAGCTGTTCCAGCAGGTAAGGTACGGCCTGTTGCAGATCGGTAAAGGCCGGGACGGCCGCCCATGCCGGATCCTGTGCAGTACGCATGCCTTTACCGGTCAGCACCCGGATCGGATGCGCACCGACACGGGTGGCCGCTGCCAGATCCCGGGCACTATCTCCGATGACAGGGACACCGGTCAGGCTGTAGCCGAAGTATGTCGCAATCTGATGATACAGTCCGGGCTCCGGCTTGCGGCAGGTACAACCTTCGTCTGGCCCATGTGGACAATACACCAGATGATCAATCTGTCCGCCGATGGCAGCCAGTTCGGTCTGCATTCTGGTATGTATCGCATCCAGAGTGTCCGTAGTAAACAAACCACGCGCAATACCGGACTGATTTGTCGCAACAGCAACCTTTACTCCGGCCCGGTTTAACTGCGCTATCGCAGCCAGACTGCCAGGTATGGCCTGCCATTCAGCCGGACGCCTGATATACTGATCAGAATCCCGATTGATGACACCATCACGATCCAGAATGATCAGGCGCATACCACAAGCTCCTGTCAATTCTTATCCAGCCCGAGAGAATCCCAGGCCTTTTCAAACCAGCCCGGATCCGGCCGGAATTGTGCTTCATCAATCAGGCTGCCATTGTCCTGATTCAGTGCCAGCACCTTGCGCGTATCTGCTGCCAGTTGTTCCAGACCCAGCTGGGTATAGGCTGTGATCATGATCTCCAGCGCATCTCTGACCGCTGGTGTACGCTGGTAATGTTGCACCACATAATTCGCCCGGTTAGCTGCTGCCAGAAATGCACCGCGCTTCAGGTAAAAATGTGCGATATGAATTTCGTTGCGTGCCAGGTTATTCCGCAGGTATAACATCCGCTGCCGGGCATCCGCTGCATAGCCGGAATCAGGATATTGCGTCACAACCTGGGCAAAATCCTGATACGCATCCAGTGCAGTACCCGGATCGCGTTGTGTTTCGTCAGTCGGCAGCAGCCGGTCAAAGATATTCAGTGCCGGACTGAAGTTGATCAGCCCCCGCAGGTAATACGCGTAGGCCACCGCCGGATGGCCCGGATGAAGGCGGATAAATTCATCAGCTGCCGCTAAAGCAGCAAACGGTTCTTCCAGACGGTAGTGAGCGTAGACAGTATTAATCTGTGCCTGTCGGGAAAATTCGCCATACGGATAACGAATATTCAGTTTCCGGTAATAATCAATTGCTCTGGCATAATCCTTTGCCTCTAACCGCTCTGTGGCACGTTCGTACAATACCTGCTCGTCCCAGTCAGCAGTCACGTCCTGCCCGCCCGTACTGGCGCAGGCACTGATCAGCATCATCAGCGCAAAAACGCTTATCCAGCGTATCATGCATGCTCCCTGTCTGGTGGATGTTTCATCCGGTACGCCTGCGGCGTGTCCCGGCCCGCTTTAATGTAACGAGAACCCGTCATTTTGTCCAGCACCCGGATACACCATGCCATCATTGATTCAGCACTGGATGGTAAGCGACTGGATCAGGCCACCGCACAATTATGGCCGGATTATTCACGGCAACAGCTACAGGCCTGGATCCGTGCCGGCCAGGTCACGGTGAATGGCGGGACCCGTCGCCCGCGCGATAAAATAGCCTGCCATGATCAAATCATTCTGCACGCCTGTATCACCACCCGGAGTGCCTGCCAGCCACAACCGATTCCGCTGGATATCTGTTTTGAAGACACGCATATTCTGGTTCTGAATAAGCCCGCCGGACTGGTTGTGCATCCGGCAGCTGGCCGCCCGGATGGCACGCTGCAGAATGGCCTGCTGCATTATGACCCGGAGCTGCACACGCTGCCGCGTGCGGGTATTGTGCACCGGCTGGATAAAGACACCACCGGCCTGATGGTGGTCGCGAAGACGCCTCGCGCCTGCCAGGCTCTGGTTGCTGCGCTGGCTGCACATGCCGTACAACGGGAGTATGTCGCGCTGGCCTGCGGTGTTGTGACCGCCGGAGGCCGGATTGATCAGCCCATCGGACGTCATCCGTCTCAGCGCACCCGTATGGCGGTGCATCCGCTGGGCAGAACTGCCGTTACGCATTATCGGGTGCAGTCCCGTTTTCCCCGGCATACCCTGCTCAGGGTGCGGCTGGAGACCGGACGCACTCACCAGATCCGGGTGCATATGGCAGCTATCCGCCATCCGTTATTCGGTGACCCGGTATATGGCGGACGTCTGCAGCTACCGGCTGGTGCGGATGCTGCACTGAGTCAGCAGTTGCGCCAGTTCAGACGCCAGGCATTACATGCCTGCCGTCTCTGTCTGACCCACCCGGTAACCGGGCAGCAACTCAGCTGGGAGGCACCGGTTCCGGCTGATATGTGTGGCCTGCTGGATGCCCTGACCAGGCACCAGTCAATGTCTGACTGATTATTGACATTTATGCGACTGCAGCAACTCTATCAACAACGCCTGCAACAACACGGCTTCTGTGCCGACCCGGCACAGAAGCCCATCCTGGCGGCACTGCAACATGTCGCGGATGCGCTGGCAGTACCACCGGTCTCTGGCTGGCGCCGCTGGCTGGGCCAGCCAGCAGCACCGATACCAGGGTTGTATATCTGGGGCTCAGTCGGACGCGGCAAGACCTGGCTGATGGACCTGTTTTTTGACTATCTGCCGGAGCCACGCAAACAACGGTTGCACTTCCACCATTTTATGCAGCAGGTGCATCAGAGTCTTGCGCAACTCAGACACCACAAGGAACCGTTAGATCAGCTGGCAGCGCAGATGGCCGCTGACTGGCGCATCCTGTGTCTGGATGAGTTTCACGTGATTGATATCGGCGATGCGATGATCTTCGCCGGGCTGCTGCGCGGCTTGTTCCGGCGCGGCCTGATCCTGATCACGACCTCTAATGTACCGCCGGATGAACTCTATCTGCACGGCATCCAGCGGGATCAGTTTCTGCCTGCGATTGCCTTACTGGAACAACATACCCGCGTGTTGGCTGTGCCGGGTGAACAGGATCATCGACAGGCCGTTGCCACGGCCGGTCTGGCATACCAGTTCCCGCTGAATGCGACCACCACACAACGGTTGCAGCAGATGTTCGGGCAGCTGGCGGACGAGACACCCGACCTGGCGGAACAAATCCGGATTCAGGGCCGTCAGATCGTCTGTCGGCAACGTACGCCGCATATCATCTGGTTTGAGTTCCGGGTGCTCTGTGGCCCGCCACGCAGTCAGCACGATTATATTGCGCTGGCAGATCAGTATGCTGTCGTGTTTATTTCAGACATACCCGCGATGACTGCCGACGACGATGATCCGATGCGACGCTTTATCATGCTGATTGATGAATTGTATGACCGCCGCAGAAAAGTCGTGATCAGTGCCGCAGTACCCGCCGGACAACTGTATCAGGGCGTACGTCTGACGTTTGAATTTCAGCGCACGCTCAGCCGACTGCACGAAATGCAGCACAATTTTCCCGGGTAACGCCCGGTGCATATGATCTGTCCGGGTTTTCGGCCTGTATCATCTGTTGTTTGCGTGCTGCACCCCAGTGATACTGCCCGATGTCGCCATTTTTGCGGATCACACGATGGCAGGGAATGAGCCAGGCAATCGGATTTCTGCCCACCGCAGTCCCCACAGCGCGCACTGCACCAGAGCATCCGACCCGCTCTGCCAGCCGCTGGTAACTGATCAGTTCACCGGACCTGAGTTGCAGCAGGGCCTGCCATACCCTGGTCTGGAACATGGTACCCACCGCCCAGGCAGCGATCGGCGGGGCATCCGGATTTCCGGCCTGCGCAGACAGAGTATCTGCCTGTGCCTGATGTAACCGGCAGGTATAGTCTGGCCAGTGCTGGCGCAGGATGGCTGGCGGATCTGCACACACGTCATGCAGCGAGACATGACACAGACCGGCACTGGTAAAGCCCCACAATACCATGCCATACGGTGAGCAGGTGACACCATACTCCAGCAGCTGATCTGTGGGATGTTCAGACATCACGGAAAGTTGCAGCCCGGGGCCCGGTGGCATCATTGTAGTGACCAGGTGTGCCAGCCGCAGCACAAGGGAAAATACAGGGCCAGCCGGATCGGATGGTCTTCCATCCGGGAGAGCAGCTGTGCATACTGATGCAGCTGATCCTGATATTGTGTCTGTTGCTGCACCATAAAATCTGCCAGTGACTGATCATCAGGCTCAGCTATTTTGTAGTCAATAATCCAGCGCATACCCGTGTCATCTATGAAGGTACGGTCTATCACGTAATGTTGTATCTGTGGCTGTTGCCGGGTCAGTGCCCATTCGCTGGCAGCAGCCTGATGTGCGCTCAGAATCCAGCGTCCGCGCGGATCGGTCAGGGTATTGTGCAGGGCACGCTGCACTGTGTCTGTCGCAGCTGTCAGCTCAGATGTGGCGACACCCAGATGGGCCAGCCCGACCTGACAGGCCGGACGCAGGTCTGTCAGTCGCTCAGGTGACCACTGATCCGGCCCTTCTGCTGCAATGCGTTCCAGATAACGATGCACCAGGGTGCCGGTGTGACGTGCTGTGTCCGTGATCCAGGCCTGAGTCAGTTCGGTCGGGGTGGTGCGGGTTGGCTGCAGTGGCTGGTACCGGGTCTTCGGCAGAACCAGCTGCCAGTCTGCCGGCAGGCGTTGTTCAGTCCGGGCGCACAATTCGGCTTCCGGTTCGGGTGCGGCGTCCTGCTCAGTCAGATTCGCATAATGCGGTTCAGCAACCGGCCATAATGCGTGTAACAGACTGTCTGCTGCTGGTCTGGCAAGACCCTTGCTGTTGAAGGTGCAATGTCCGAACAGATGCAGCTGGTGACGAGCACGGGTCGCGGCAACATACAGCAGGCGAACCGTTTCAAGCTGTTCCTGCTGTTGTTGCAGCCGGGCGATATAGTCAGCGATGGGTTCGGATTCGGTCGCTGCAGCGCGGATCGGTGCAATCAGCAGGGGTGCAGCTGCCTCAGCCCGTTCCTGCCAGTACAATAGTTCTGCTGCGTTGCGCCGTGTGCGTCGTCCGAGCCCCGGCAGGATCACTACATCAAATTCCAGGCCCTTAGCGGCATGCAGTGTCATCAGCTGTACACCGCCATCCGCTTGTGGATCCGGTGCGGCATACAATTGTGCCAACCGCTGATCTAACCAGGCAGGGTCGGGCAGGCCATGTACCGGGGTGATCTGTGCCAGCAGGTTGAAATAGGCTTGTGCATCGGCCATACCAGCCGCATCAGCTAAGGCACGCCCGCCCAGAGCCAGCCAGACACCCTCAATCAGAGTGCGTAACGGCTGGCGGGCACGATATGGCAGACAAGGCTGCAGCAGGCGTAACAGACGCTGCACACGGTTCAGTCCATCCGGACTGAGTCGGGTCTGCACAACCGGTTGTTGCAGTGCGGCGTAGATCTGTGGCTCCGGCCCGGCCGCAATCACCAGCAGATCGGTCAGCGACAGGCCAACCCAGGGGGTGCGTAACAGGGCCAGCCAGGCCAGTCGGTCCGCAGGATGCAGCAGGGCCCCGGTCAGGCTGCGCAGATCCTGTACCACTGGTCGGTGTTGCAACGGGTCAATATCAACTGCCTGATAGCGGATACGGGCAGCTGTCAGAGCAGATGCAATGGCTGGCAGATGTTGCCGACTGCGTGCCAGCACGGCGATCCGGGCCTGTGGCTGCTGTACTGTGCGGATCAGATCAGCGATCTGTTGAGCTTCTTCCGCATCATCGCGCCCGGCCTGCGGATACCAGTGGACTGCATCGGTACAGGCTGCAGCCTGCGCGGCGTGTGACGGCGCATATGGCACCGCACCGAGGCTGGCATCTGCCCGGGCCGGAAATAAGGTCTGAAAGGTCTGGTTGACCCAGTGCACAATGCCTGGGGTGGAACGAAAGTTCATCTGCAAGGTCAGGGAAGTCAGCGCAATATCACCAAGCCCATGGGCGCGGGTGCGCAGATACAGTCCGACTTCAGCCTCGCGAAACCGATAGATTGACTGCATCGGATCGCCAACCACGAACAAAGTGCGCCCATCACCCGGCTGCCAGCCAGCAGTCAGCAGGTGCAGCAGACGGTACTGGCTACCGGAGGTATCCTGAAACTCATCGACCAGGATGTGCCGGATGCGATGATCCAGGGAAAGGGCCAGATCTGTAGGTGCGGTTTCTGCCCCTAATGCCTGGATTGCCCGTTGTTGCAGTTCCGCGAAATCGACTTCGCCACTGGCCTGAAAGACTAAGCGCAATTCAGCTGCGGCACGTAATAACACCGCGCGCAGATGACCCAGTAAGGCAATCTGATCGGCCTGATAACCGGTTGTCGGGAGATACAGCACCTGCACCAGGCGTGTCTGCAGATCGGGGGTGTGTGCCAGCTCGGCCAGCAGTGTGCACAGATCAGCCTTGGCTGCGCGACGTGCCTGTTTTTCCTGTGCTGTGATTCCGGCAGTCTGCGGCGAGGGAAAACCGATCCGTTTGTCCGCTGTCCGGCGCCATTCCCCGCGTGTGGTCAGCAGAAGTGTTGCCAGGCCGCGCCACCAGTGCAGATGCGACCATTCCGGCAACAGGGCTGCAGGCGGTTCAGACCAGGCTTGTAAGATATGATCTGCAGACAGATGGGCAGCGGCAAATTGTGCCAGATGAGCCGCCTGTGCCAGGGCTTCCGGTGCCCAGATCGCAGCCAGCTGGTGCAGGCTATGCTCAATTTCTGCTTGTAGTGCAGCCTCCAGCCGGGACAGGTCCGGCAGGTTCAGGAGGGTCGGCAGCCATTGTTCGCGCCGCGGTAACATACGGCAGATCAGTGTTGCCAACTGGCCGGGCTGATTATCCAGATGACGCAGTACCGCACTCAGATGCGGTGCCATATCCGCTTCGGTCAGGCTGGCTAAGGTGGCCTGTGCCGCCTGCTGATAACAGGGCCCGGCCTGTTCCGTTACGGTTGGTTGTGCGCCCAGCTCAGACAATACCGGTAATTGCCGGGTCAGCTCAGCAGCCAGACTGTCGAAGGTCTGCAACCGCAACCGGTGCGGATTGTGACGTAATTGCCAACCTTGTGCGGCATCCTGTGCCCGGGCAGCCTGAGCCAGTTGCCAGGTGGTTGTCTGGTGTGGCGTATCTGGTGGTTCGGCAGTCTCCTGCGTGAATGCAGCCAGCACCCGCTGGCGCATTTCAGCAGCGGCCTTGCGGGTGAAAGTGATTGCCAGGATCTGTTCCGGCTGCGCGACCTGCGCCAGCAGGCGCAGATAACGCTGGGTCAGCAGTTCCGTCTTACCTGAACCGGCCGGAGCCTGCACAATGTACGATTCAGCCGGATTCAGGGCAGCGTGTCGTTGCGCGTTATCTGACATATATACTCAAATCTGGTCAGAAAGATATCGGTATGGGCGCGATTCAAACCAGAATCGCAAAGTTGGCTTTGCTTCTTAATAACTTCTTCATCGCCTAGTCAAAGCTGATCAGTTGGCGTGACATGGTCTATTTCTCCTGTTTGCTCAGTTGTTCGACCTGTTCCCGCGTTAAACCGGTCATGCTGGCAATTGTTGCAATATCCAGAGTACCCGCTTTGATCAGATTCGCTGCTATTTCCAGACTGCGTCTTTGCTCACCTTTTCTCATACCAGATACATATGATGATTCAAAAAAGCTTGCCCGGTAATGCAGGTTGTCGCAATATTTTTCGTAGGCAGAACGATCCTGCTCCGGTAACTTCAGAATATTGAGTTCCTGGCTGGCCTTTCTGATCCCCTTGGCCTGAAAATCGTCTTTTATTTCTCCGTTTTTCAGGAAATATATCCATTCATCCAGTGTGTCCTTCGCAATATCATCAAAGTTATTCACCTTGATCAGATAATATTCCGGATACAGCTCATGTATTTTATGTGTTCTGTACATCTCCTGCTGATCTTCTGATAACTGCAGCGTATCCTGAATATGTAACCCCTTAAAATGAGTGCATCCGTGATAGATATAATCTTTACCCTGACCCAGATCAAAATACAGAATATTCACTGAAATGACCTTCACAACCCTGGTATACGGATCGCTTTTGTCCAGGTGTTCCGTAATGGCCTTCGCTGTTGCAAACAGGATTCTTTGTAAATAATCCAGTTCACGCTCATACTGTACTTCAATGATCAGGATACGATCATCCTGATCCTTCACCTTCAGGTCAACCCGGTTAAACTTATCATCACGGTTTTCTTTATTACTTTCGCTTTCCAGGACTTCAATAATCTGAATGGACTGCTTCAGCAGTTCACTCAGAAACCCTTCCAGGATCTCAAATTTGGCCTTGCTTCTTAATAACTTCTTCATCGCCCAGTCAAAGCTGATCAGTTGGCGTGACATGGTCTATTTCTCCTGACTGCTCAGTTGTTCAACCTGTTCTCGCGTTAAACCGGTCATGCTGGCGATTGTCGGGATATCCAGAGTGCCTGCACGGAGCAGATTCATGGCGATCTCCATACTTCGTCTTTTCCGACCTCTTTTTTCACCCTTTTTTTCACCTCTTTTTTCACCTTTTCTCATGCCGGAAACATATGAAGATTCAAACAAACTTGCTTTATAATGCAGGTTATCGCAATATTTTTCGTAGGCAGAACGATCCTGCTCCGGTAACTTCAGAATATTGAGTTCCTGGCTGGCCTTTCTGATCCCCTTGGCCTGAAAATCGTCTTTTATTTCTCCGTTTTTCAGGAAATATATCCATTCATCCAGTGTGTCTTTAGCAATATCATCAAAGTTATTCACCTTGATCAGATAATATTCCGGATACAGCTGATAGATTTTATGCTTTTTGTACATCTCCTGCTGATCTTCTGATAACTGCAGTGTGTCCTGAATATGTAGTCTCTTAAAATGAGTGAATCCGTGATAGACATAATCTTTGCCCTGACCCAGATCAAAATACAGAATATTCACTGAAATGACCTTCACAACCTTAGCATACGGATCACTTTCATCCAGGTGTTCCGTAATGGCTTTGGCTGTTGCGAACAGGATTCTTTGTAAATAATCCAGTTCACGTTCATATTGTACTTCAATGATCAGGATACGGTTGTCCTGATCCTTCACCTTCAGGTCAACCCGGTTAAACTTATCATCATTGTTTTCTTTATTACTTTCGCTTTCCAGGACTTCAAGAATCTGAATGGACTGTTTCAGCAATTCACTCAGAAACCCCTCCAGAATCTCAAAGTTGGCCTTGCTTCTTAATAACTTCTTCATCGCCCAGTCAAAGCTGATCAGTTGGCGTGACATGGTCTATCTCCGTATTAACGTATCTGCCGGGCGGAGTCCGGGAGTATGGATTCCGCGACTGCGCGCGGAATGACGTACGGCGGTGCATCCTGCTGCGAGCAGGGTCATTCTGCGCGCTGCGCAGCTGCAGTCGCAGAATCTATCTGATCTGTGACTCAGCCTCCGGCTGGTCATCTTCGGCGCATACTGTCGCATATTTCCACAGCTTACCACCCTGATTGAGTAACTTGTGTTGCGCGTCACAGGTGGCCCAGGCATCGGGCAGCGCATAATGAATGGTGCGTAATGCGCCGGTGGCCAGATCCCACAGCCGCGCTGTGCCATCATTACTGCCGCTGAGCGCGGTGCGGCCATTCGGGCTGAATGCCACGCTGTTCACCGAATCTGTATGGCTATTGAGGCAGCTTTTTTCAGCCCCGGAGGTCAGATCCCACAGTCGTACGGAGCCATCATCACTGCCGCTGAGTGCGGCGCGGCCATCCGGGCTGAATGCTACGCTGGTCACTGGTGCGGGATGGCCTTTGAGGCAGTGCGTTTCTGATCCGGTGGCCAGATCCCATAGCCGCATCGTGCCATCCGCATTGCCACTAAGTCCGGACTGGCTATCCGGGCTGAACGCCACGCTGGTCACTGGTGCGGTATGGCTGTTGAAGCAGCGCGTTTCCGTGCCGGCGGCCAGAACCCACAGTCGCATCGTGTTATCAATACTGCCGCTGAGTGCGGACTGGCCATCCGGGCTGAATGCCACGCTGGTCACCCAACCGGTATGGCCTTGCAGGCAG
>CAWUJM010000014.1:0-37830 GCA_963922685.1 uncultured Gammaproteobacteria bacterium
CATTGCTGACAGGGCACATCATGCAGGCCGAGTTCGTGTTGAAAGTGAGTAAAATTCTCACCGACCGCCAGGGTAGCTGAGGTAAAGATCCAACTGGCCGGGTAGTCAGCCATCCGGTTACTGAACAAATCAGCGATATTGAGTGGGGTGAGGTGTAACCGGATACTCTGGCTGAATAATTCAAACCAGCGGATCATCGGTTGTGCGTCGCCTTCCGGGCGCCGTAGCCGTTGCAGCAGATTGCTGATTTCCTGACAACGTTCCTGGCAGTGCGCCAATTGTTTGCCGCGTCCGGCGATCAGTTCGAGTGTTTTATGTACTGCATGCAACGCTTGTTCTGATTGATCCAGTGCCGTCTGCACAGCGGTGTCGTCGGTGATTTCAGCCCAGGCATGACGTCCGGTGCCGGCATTGAATGCGAGGCGCAGATCGTAAGTGGTCTTTTTCAATTGATCCAGCTCGACCGGAAAATCGGCCAGATCACCGGCTTCTTCATAATAAGCGGCCAGGGTGTCCCGAATAAATTCCAACAACTGACGGCTACTCAGGCTGTCACCGAAAAAGCCACCGGCGATATCAGCCAGCTGATGGGCTTCGTCAATAATAAACACATCCGCTGCCGGGAGCAGTTCTCCGAATCCGCTTTCTTTCAGTGACAGGTCTGCGCATAAAAGGTGGTGGTTGATTACCACAATGTCTGCTTCCTGCGCCTGCCGCCGCGCTTCGACCAGGTGGCAGTCTTTCCAGTGCGGGCATTCCTGCCCGAGGCAATTATCTATCGTCGAGGTCACTTGTGGCCAGACGGTAGCATCTTCCGGAATGCCGGATAACTCAGCAATATCGCCGCGTGTGGTGTGTTGTGCCCAATCCTGTACCTGCAACAGCCAGCGCAATACATCTTTGGGTTGACCCCGGGCATCGCGCAGCGCAGACTCTAATCGCTGATGGCACAGGTAATTTGCCCGGCCCTTCAAGAGCGCGATTTTCGCCGGGCTGGCCATGGTCGCCTGCAGGCGTGGCAGATCACGCAGAAATAATTGATCCTGCAGGTTGCGGGTGCCGGTTGAAATGATTACCTTCATTCCGGACAGCAGAGCAGGCGTCAGGTAGGCAAATGTTTTGCCGGTGCCGGTACCAGCCTCAGCAATCAGGTGTGTTTGCTGTTCTATCGCCTGCATCACCGCAACGGCCATCTCCACCTGTTGTGGTCGGTGCATGAAGCCTGTAATCTGCCGGGCCAGCAGGCCGGTCGGGCCTAAAATATCTGTAATTGCGTCCATACTTTGTTTGCTTAATTGATAGATGCTGACATTTAACTCACTGTCACGTTTTAACCGCTGGTTAGCGCGAGCCTATGCACACGCGAGTCAGTTACGCTGGAGTTTCGTAGCATTGCTTGGTGTGGGCCATGTGACACTGAGCTATGTATTATTACAGGCTGTTGAGGAGCGGCTGGCTGCTCCGGATGTGTTCTGGTATTTTTATATCACCACTGCAACCACAGTTGGTTATGGTGACTTTTCGCCGACTTCAGTCTCAGGGCGCTGGATTGTGACCTTGTTCGTGATGCCTGGCGGTATTGTATTATTTACCACTGTGTTAGCGAAGCTGATTCAGGATGTGACGAATGCCTGGAGAAAACGCATGAAGGGCCTGAAAGATTTTTCACAGATGTCCGGTCATCTGGTGGTGGTTGGCTGGTGTGTACAACGTACAGCGCGGATAGTGCAATTGATCCGGGGAGATGCCTCTGAGCAACGGGATATCATTTTGTTAGCGCAGTTAAATGAAAATCCGCTGCCGGATGATATCCACTTTGTCCATACATCGAATCTCTCAGCATCGGCTGCGATTCAGCAGGCGGGTGTGCCGCGAGCTGATTTTGTGATGATCCTGGGTCAGGATGATAACGAATCGCTGACCGCTGCCCTGGCAGTCGGTGCCATATATACCGGTCATCTGGTGGTCTATTTTGAACAGGCCAGTTATGCCAGGTTATTGCGTCAGCATTGTCCGAATGCAGAAGCCGTGGTGTCGCTGTCGCTGGAAAATCTGGTTCGTACGGCGCAGGATCCGGGTTCTTCCTCAGTGGTCACGCAGTTATTATCTAACCTGGAGGGTCAGACCCAGTATCAGGTGCGGGTGCCGCCCGGTCAGGCACCTGTGACCTATGGCGAATTATTTCTGCTGTTTAAGCAGCGGCATGATGCGACGCTGCTGGGTCTGGCCGACCAGACTACTGGTAAAGTTCAGCTGAATCCGGCTTCGGACACATCGGTGACAGCAGGTGATGCGTTGTATTTCATGGCCGCCAGACGATTGTGCAGTACAGAAGTTGACTGGCCAGCCGCCGTGTCAGCTTTACCGGAGTCTGTTCTCCGAGGTAAGCCATAATCGGATAACGCTGGCACACCGGGATCCCCATGTCAGTCTGAATCGGCACCTGTCAGATCCAGCCTTGCAAGTGGCGCAGACTCAGATCTGTCAGCATATTGATATGTTCTGCCGTATCGTTCAGGCAGGGAATATACTGCAACTGTCTGCCACCAGCCCGGATAAACAGGTCGCGGCCTTCCTGCGCGATTTCTTCCAGGGTTTCCAGACAGTCGGCGGAAAATCCGGGGCAGATCACCTGTACCGATCGAACCTGGTCAGCAGCCAGCTGTTGCAGGGTCTGATCTGTATAAGGTTGTAACCATTTTTTCGGGCCGAGACGGGACTGAAAGGTCAGGATCCAGTCATCTGCAGCCAGCCCGAGTGCTGCTGCCAGCAACCGCCCGGTTTTCTGACATTCGCAATAATACGGATCGCCCCGGGTAAAATAATCCTGCGGGATGCCATGAAACGACATGACCAGTTTATCAGCACTGCCATGTTGTGCGCGATGCGCACGCACGGAGTGGGCTAATGCAGCGATATAGGCCGGCTCGTCATGATAATGGTTGATAAAGCGTAGTTCGGGCAACCAGCGCCAGTGGCGCAGTGCCTTTGTGACGGCATCAAACACTGAGCCGGTGGTGGTGGCTGAATATTGTGGATACAGGGGCAGAATCAGTATCCGGCGGGCACCGGCAGTGCGCAGTCGGTCCAGACCTTCTGGTATGCCCGGCGAGCCATAACACATGGCCAGCTCAGTCAGCACGTGCCCCGCAGTACGCGCATCCAGTTGCGCGCGCAGCGCGGTCGTCTGGGCACGAGCGATCCGCAGCAGTGGTGAGCCCTGATCTGTCCAGACCTTCTGATATGCCCTGGCGGAACGGGCAGGGCGGGTATTCAGGATGACCAGATGCAGCAGCGGCCACCACAGCAGGCGTGGTAGTTCGACCACGCGTCGATCCCACAGAAATTGTTTCAGATAGCGTCTGACTGCTGCCCGGTCCGGAGCGTCCGGGGTGCCCAGATTGACCAGCAGGACGCCGGTTCTGGCTGTCTGCTGGTGTGCAATGTCTGATAAATCTGTCATGATAGCAACAGGATAAAATAAATTGTTACATTATCTGATCTTATCAGCGGCCATTATTGTGCTGGATCAGTTGAGCAAGGCATGGATACTGGTGAATTTTCAGGAATATCAGGTCCAGGTGATCTGGCCGGTCTTTAATCTGACGCTGGTGTACAACACGGGTGCGGCATTCAGTTTTTTAGCAGATGCCGGTGGCTGGCAACACTATTTCTTTGTGACGACAGCTGCCGGTGTGAGTCTTGCGCTGATTATCTGGCTGAAACGACTGTCAGCAGATGAACGCTGGGTTGCCTGGGCCCTGGCGCTGGTGATCGGCGGTGCGCTGGGTAATCTGGCTGACCGGCTGATGCATGGTAAGGTGGTTGATTTTCTGCAATGGCACTGGCAGTCGTATTACTGGCCGACATTCAATGTTGCGGATATGGCGATCACCGTCGGGGTGATATTGTTGCTGTTTGACAGCTTCCGGGGGCAGCGTACAGCATGACACAGATCATTCGTGGACTGCAACAGGTGCGTCCGGCACAGCGGGGTTGTGTGGCGACGATTGGTAATTTTGACGGTGTACATAGCGGACATGTCGCCGTCCTGAACGCCCTGAAGCTTCGGGCGCAATCAGCACGGCTGCCGACCTGTGTGATCCTGTTTCAACCTCAGCCACTGGAATATCTGGATCCTGACCGGGCACCGGTCAGGCTGACCCGCCTGCGTGACAAACTGCGGTTATTACAACAACAAGGTGTTGATCAGATTCTGATCCTGCGTTTTGGTGCCGCTCTGGCGGCACAGGCCGCTGCTGAATTTATTCGCACTGTGCTGGTGGAGCAGCTCCGTATCACGCATCTGTGCATTGGTGATGATTTCCGGTTCGGGCGGGATCGACAGGGTGATTTTGCACTGTTACAACAGGCCGGGACTGAATATGGTTTTGATGTGGCCAGCCTGACGACAGTCGAAGATACCGGAAAGCGTATCAGCAGCACACGCATCCGGGCAGCCTTGGCTGCCGGAGATATGGCTATGGCAGCGCGCTGTTCAGGACGCTGGTATGCGCTGAGCGGACGGGTGTGTCGGGGGGCACAGCTGGGTCGCACCTGGGGCTTTCCGACCCTGAACCTACGGCTGGCAGAATACAATTGTCCGCTGCGTGGGGTGTTTCTGGTGCGTGTGACAGGGCCGACAGGGGCGGGTTGGGATGGTGTGGCGAATGTCGGACGACGCCCGACGGTCGGATCGGAGGGTGCATTGCTGCTGGAAGTCCATCTGCTGGATGTTACAGTTGACTTATATGGCGTACGGGTGCGGGTGGAGTTCCGGCAGCGATTACGGGCGGAACAACATTTTGCCTCGTTTGAGCACCTGCAGGCACAGATTGCAGACGATGTGCGTCAGGCGCGCCAGCTACTCGCTGTCGAAGCACCGGAGTAACGCTGCAGAATTAACCCGGGCGCGATTCAAACTGGTGTGGTGATTTGCTACCACAGGTTTCTGGCAAGCGTTATTCTGGTCACCCTCGGAGCAGCCCCTGGCGGGTAACGCCGAAACGAATTTTATGTGCCCCGGCTATTACGCTACATCAGTTTGAATCGCACCCTTAACCGGGATTAAGAATCGGCATGAGCTGATCGAATTTTCATTTTGTGAATTAACCCGCCAACGGCAACAACTACCCGAACCTATCAGGGCTGTTCATAACATGACGCTGCAGATATTGAGCCTGAACGTAATATCCTGATCGGTCTGTGTGGCGGACCGTTCGGGTTCAGATTGCATAAAGCGTATACTGAAACGATGCCGTCCGCCGCTGATTTCAGCAAATAGTTCAGATGTTGCAGGGAGTGCGACACGCACCATCTGTATCTTCAGGTCACGATCCAGATTCTGCTGAAAAAAGCCCCGGACGGCCTGATTTGGCACAAAGGTCGTGCTGTGCCGGATCATGCGTAATAATAAATTCACGGCTGAGCGTACTGCCTGGATCTGTTCACACCAGGCCTGCAGAAAAGTCAGACGTCTGGCATGATCCTGTTGCAGCCACTGGTGCAACTGCGGCAGATCAAAATCTGAGGTGCCGCCAGGAATGGCACTGCGCTGGTAAACACTGCTGAGAAAGTCATCCTTACGTAACTGTTCACCCAGCTGACCCGGCTGGCTGGCCAGTGCTGCATGTGTAGCACGTAATTCGTCAATGACCTGTTGCAGAACCCCGGTATCGACCTGCGGGCCGGGGGCGACACGTGATAACACCGCATTGTAGAAGTCCAGTTCCTTGAGCAGCTCGGGCTTGATATCAGCACGTGCCAGAATACTGGCAATGTCCAGCAGTGCCTGCAGTGCTGCGCGCGTATGCCAGCGATCAGCCTGTGGCAGATGAAAGTCCAGCTGGTCAAACAGATGTGCAACGCGCAGCAATAAGCGACATTTTTCATTCAGCGGTTGTTCAAAGATCAGCGTGTCGGACATGCGGTGATCACTTTGCGTAAAAATCGGTTATCTGACATGATAAACGTTTTACCCCGCGCGTGCAGCGCTGAATACCGGAGACTGTTATGCCCGTTTACCGATCCCGTACCACCACACAGGGCCGCAATATGGCCGGCGCACGTGCCCTGTGGCGTGCGACGGGGATGCAGGATGGTGATTTTGACAAGCCGATTATAGCGATTGCAAATTCTTTCACCCAGTTTGTGCCGGGCCATGTCCATCTGCAGGATCTGGGTCAGCTGGTGGCGCGAGAGGTTGAGCGGGTTGGTGGTGTTGCGAAAGAATTTAATACTATCGCTGTCGATGATGGCATCGCGATGGGCCACGACGGGATGTTGTATTCGCTGCCTTCGCGTGAACTGATCGCCGACAGTGTTGAATATATGGTGAATGCACACTGTGCGGATGCACTGGTCTGTATCTCTAACTGTGACAAGATCACGCCGGGTATGCTGCTGGCGACAATGCGGCTGAATATTCCGACAATCTTTGTATCCGGCGGGCCAATGGAAGCGGGCAAGGTGCAGTTGCCGGAACAGGAAACGGTGCTGAAGCTGGATCTGGTGGATGCCATGGTGAAGGCAGCAGATGCAACCCAGACAGATGAAGCCGTTGCTCAGATTGAACGTGCCGCCTGTCCGACCTGTGGCTCCTGTTCCGGCATGTTTACAGCGAACTCAATGAACTGTCTGACTGAGGCACTCGGGCTGGCGTTACCCGGTAATGGTTCACTACTCGCAACTCATGCGGCACGTAAACAGCTCTTTCTGCAGGCCGGGCAGCGTATTGTGACACTCGCCAGGCGTTATTATGAACAGGATGATGCCCGGGTCCTGCCGCGCAGTATTGCCACATTTGCAGCCTTTGAAAATGCGATAGCGCTGGACATCGCGATGGGTGGTTCGACTAACACGGTGCTGCATCTGCTGGCGGCAGCCCATGAGGGCGAGGTCTGTTTCGGGATGCAGGATATTGACCGGATGAGTCGCCAGGTGCCGAACCTGTGCAAGGTCGCACCGGCCAGTCCGGACTATCATATGGAAGATGTGCACCGCGCCGGGGGTGTGTTGGGGATTCTGGGAGAGCTGGATCGGGGCGGGCTGATCCGGCGCGATACGTATACCGTACATACCGATACGATGGGCGAGGCACTGGCGCAGTGGGATCTGATGCGTGCTCCGACCGAGCAGGTGCAACAGTTCTATCTGGCAGCACCGGGCGGTGTCCGGACGCAGACCGCATTCAGCCAGGCGCACCAGTGGCCGGATACGGACACAGACCGCAGAGCAGGCTGTATCCGTGATATCGCACATGCCTATTCGCAGGACGGTGGCCTGGCGGTGTTATATGGCAATATTGCTGAACAGGGTTGTATTGTCAAAACGGCCGGTGTGGATGAGTCGATCTTCACCTTCCGTGGCCCGGCGCGTATTTATGAAAGTCAGGATGCGGCAGTTGCGGCGATCTTAGATGATGACATTCAGCCGGGTGATGTGCTGGTCATCCGTTATGAGGGGCCAAAGGGCGGGCCGGGGATGCAGGAAATGTTATATCCGACCAGCTATCTGAAGAGCAAAGGCCTGGGTAAATGTTGTGCACTGATCACCGATGGACGCTTTTCCGGCGGGACATCAGGACTTTCTATCGGACATTGTTCGCCGGAAGCGGCAGAAGGCGGGGCGATCGGACTGATAGAAGCGGGTGATCTGATTGAGATTGACATCCCGCAGCGTTGTATTCGGGTTGTGCTGAGTGAACACGAACTGGCTGCCCGACGCCAGGCGATGCAGGCGCGTGGTTCTGCAGCCTGGCAACCAGCAGAACCGCGCCAGCGACAGGTCTCGCAGGCCCTGCGTGCTTATGCTGCACTGACCACATCAGCCGCCCGTGGTGCAGTGCGCGATCTGAGCCAGCTTACAGCCTGACTCTGTGTTGATTCATGTGGCAGGATACAGTCTGGCAAAGACAACCGAATCAGCCGCTGGCATTGCAGCTGGCACAACGTGCTGTGCCCGCGCTGGTGTATGATGCGGTCAATCTGGAAGGCGTGGTGATGACGTTGCCGGAGGTACAGACCTTACTGGATGGCATCACGGTGGGTGGGCACAGATTGTGCGATCAGCAGATGGCACTGCAACAGGCGCAGGCCTGGCAGCGACTATTTGCTCTGGTGCGGGCCGGAACATTTCAGGTGCATCAGGCCACGGCATGTCAACTACATCAGATTGCTGCCAGAGACGAAGCATTGGCCTGGGGGTGTTTTCGTACCGGTGCTGTATCCATCAGCGGGACTGAGTATGTGCCGCCGGCACCGGATCAGCTGGCATCTGTCTGGGCGGTGTTGCAGGCGCGGGTACTGACCATTCCGGATGTGTATGATGCCGCAATCAGTCTGTTTCTTGGTATGGCGCGGGCGCAGTTTTTCTGGGATGTGAATAAACGTCTGGGTCGTTTTATGCTGAATGGCCTGGTGTTATCTGCCGGGTTTCCAGTGATCAATGTGCCGGCCAGGCGGCAGCTGACATTTAACCGGCTGATGCTGGACTTTTATACTTCGGGTGATGAATCACCGATGAATCAGTTTTTACGGGCCTGTCTGGATCAGCGTCTGCTGGCAGAATTTGTATGAGTGAGATAGTCCCGGTTTCTGAATCCGTTCAGCTGGAGCGGGTGCACGATATCCTGGATTCGGGCGCACTGCGTGCCGCAGTGCGATTACTGGATAGCCTGGCACCGGCGGAAATTGCGCATGTACTGGAATCCCTGCCATCAACCCAGCGTGAGATCCTGTGGGGCCTGATCCGTGAAAACTGTGATGGTGCTGTGCTGCTGTCAGTTACCGACGAAGTTCGGGCTGAGCTGACCCGGGATATGAGCCTGGCGGCTTGGCTGGCGGCCTCGGACGATCTGGATCCGGACGATCTGGCCGAGCTGGTACGGAAGATGCCGGATGCTGTCACGCGGCAGGTGATCAATGCGCTGGATGAACAGCATCGGAAACGATTAGAGGCGGTGCTGGCGTATCCGCAGGATACCGCTGGCGGCCTGATGAACCCGGATACAGTCACTGTACGTCCGGAAGTAACACTGGATGTGGTCGCTCGTTATCTGCGTCGTTTCGGTGATCAGCTGCCACGTGATACAGATAAGCTGTTTGTGGTGAACCGGGATGATCATTATCTCGGTGTGCTATCGCTGTCGCGACTGGTCAGTGGCCGACTGGATCAGAGTGTGGCCGAAGTGATGAGTCTGGATCTGGCACCCCTGCCAGTGACGCTGGCCGCCTCCCGGGTGGCGCACCGGTTTGAGGCACACGATCTGTTATCTGCGCCGGTCGTGGATGAAGCTGGCTGTCTGCTCGGGCGGATTACGATTGATGATGTGGTAGATATCATCCGCGAAGAGGGGGAGCATCAGCTGCTGGGTCAGGTTGGTCTGTCAGAATCAGCGGACATGTTTGCGCCGGTCTGGGCCAGCACCCGGCGGCGGGCAACCTGGCTTGGGGTGAACTTATTAACTGCCCTGCTGGCTTCGTGGGTGATCGGTCAGTTTGAATTGGCCCTGTCGCAGATCGTGGCACTGGCCGTGTTGATGCCGATCGTGGCCAGTATGGGGGGCATTGCCGGCAGTCAGACCCTGACGCTGGCGATCCGCGGGATAGCTCTGAACCAGCTGAGTGCGAAGAATATGCCGCATCTGCTCTGGAAAGAGCTGGCGGTTGGTGTCGTGAACAGCCTGATCTGGGCAACTGCGGTGGCAGTGCTGGTTGCATTGTGGTTTGCCAGCTGGAGTCTGGCGATACTGATCGGAGTGGCGATGACGATCAATCTGTTATGTGCCGTGTTATCCGGTGCATTTCTGCCGCTCCTGCTGGATCGGCTCGGCATTGATCCTGCTCTGGCCGGCTCAGTCCTGCTTACCACCGTGACCGATGTGGTCGGATTCATGGCGTTTCTGGGCCTGGCAACGCTGTTTCTGCTATGACATCAGCGGCAGAATATCGCACGCTCTGGCAACGTCAGTTGATCGCCGGACTGGATCAGTTACAACTGACAGCAGACGCCGCACAGCAGGCGGCCTGGCTGGATTATCTGGCCCTGTTATGGCAATGGAATCAGACCTTTAATCTGACCGCAGTGCGCGATCCGTACCAGATGGTGGCACGTCAGTTACTGGATTGTCTGGCGATACTGCCCTGGATACAGGGACCGCGTCTGCTGGATGTGGGTTCAGGTGCCGGGCTGCCGGGTATACCGCTGGCACTGGCCCGACCGGACTGGCAGTGGGTATTGCTGGATGCGAATGGCAAAAAGACGCGCTTTATCCGGCAGGTGGTCACCCGGCTGGGACTGACCCGGGTACTGCCGGTGCAGACACGACTGGAAGATTATCAGCATGAAGCCGGGTTTGACACGATCACGGCTCGGGCATTTGCGTCCCCTCAGCAGCTGGTGCCAGCGACAGCGGCACTGCTTGCAGATACCGGGCACTGGGTGCTGATGCTGGGGCGTTATCCGGCAGCGCAGGTGACAGCATGGCTGGATACCTCGGACTATTCTTATCGTATTGTGCCGCTGCTGGTCCCGGATGAACCGGGCCAGCGTCACGTGTTACTCATCCGGGAAATAATGCACCATAATCCGGCATGAGATCGTGGGCCAAAGTTGTGTGGCTGTGTGAATCAATCGGGAAATTACAAAGTACTGGTTTTTCAGGATACCACATGCAGTTTTCAGCCTGACATTGACATGAACAACACATCTGGCCCACGATCGATCTTGCTCAGCAAGCCTGCGAATCCGGCGACTTTCTGATCAAACTCTAACTATGGTGCTGACCTCAGTGTCAGCATGGCCCGGGGTATACCTCTTCAGGTACGGTATTTACAACCACCTGACCTGCCACCCGTCTATCTCGTCTGACTCCGGGCTATGGGTTCCGCGACTTCGCGCGGAATAACGTCCTGCTGCTAAGTCATTGTGGCTTAATAACTGACGTCCGTAACCCGACATCAGGATTTTTCGTGCATACTGAGACCTGCAACACACTATTCCGGCGTTTTCAGGCAGCTGAGCCGCACCCGACGACCGAACTCTGTTATCGCTCACCATTTGAACTGCTGATTGCGGTTATTTTATCCGCACAGGCGACAGATAAAAGCGTCAATAAGGCGACTGCGACCTTATTTACCAGTGCGAACACGCCACAGGCGATTCTGGCATTGGGCGAAGATGGCCTGAAACAACATATTCAGACTATCGGTTTGTACAACAGTAAGGCCCGGCATATTATTGCGACCTGTCAGCACCTGCTGGAACACTATCAGGGTCAGGTACCGGCAGAACGTGCTGCCCTGGAGGCCCTGCCGGGTGTCGGTCGTAAAACAGCCAATGTGGTGCTGAATACCGCGTTCGGCCAGCCGACGATGGCCGTTGATACGCATATCTTCCGGGTGGCAAACCGCACCGGTCTGGCGTTGGGCAAAACCGTACTAGCGGTCGAAAAAAGATTATTGCAGGTGATCCCGCCAGACTATCTGCAGAATGCTCACCACTGGCTGATTCTGCACGGACGCTATACCTGTACGGCGCGCAAACCACGCTGTAATGACTGCCTTATCTCAGATTTGTGTGAGTATCCGCTGACAGAGCGCCCGACGTATGCATAAGACGACCCATTTTGGCTATCGCACAGTGGCAACGCAGGAGAAGGCCGGTCTGGTGCGCGAAGTATTTGACAGCGTGGCAGACCGGTATGATCTGATGAACGATCTGATGTCGTTCGGTATCCACCGGTTATGGAAACGTGTTGCGCTGCAACTGGCCGGTGTACGCCCTGGTCATACCGTGCTGGATCTGGCTTCCGGCACTGGCGATCTGGTGACCCGGCTGGCCGGACAGGTCGGACCGACCGGTCAGGTGATCATGTCCGATATCAATGCCGCCATGCTGCAGCATGGACGGGACCGGCTGATTGATAGTGGTCAGGCACACCCGGTGCGCTACCTGCAGATGAATGCAGAACAATTGCCATTACCTGACGATAGCATTGATCGGATTACCATCGCGTTTGGTCTGCGCAATGTCACCGATAAGGACCGGGCATTAACGGAGATGTATCGTGTGCTGAAGCCGGGCGGACGCGCCCTGATTCTGGAATTTTCCAGACCAGCATACCAGCCGTTACGTACTCTCTATGACGCTTATTCATTCAACATACTGCCCCATCTGGGTGACCGGATAACCGGGGATGGCGGCAGCTACCGCTATCTGGTGGAATCTATTCGTCAGCATCCGGATCAGGCGACCCTGCGTTGCCGGTTGGAGGCCGCCGGATTTGAGCATTGTGACGTGCATAATCTGAGTGGCGGGATTGTCGCAGTTCATCGCGGACATAAATTGTGAGTCGGATCAATACGCTACGTGACTGGAGCTGTCATGCGCTGGAGACAGTCTGTAACCAGTTGCTGGCACAGGATCCGTACACTGCTGATCAACTGGCAGCTGATCAGGGTCGCTGTATCGGCATTACGATCACGGATATTGATCTGACATTATATGTGGTGCCGGATCATACCGGACGCATCCGGCTGCGCACCGAGTGGGAGGGTGCCTCTGATTGTCTGATCCGGGGCAACAGCTACGATCTGTTCTGTGCGCAGGACAGTGCACAGGCCACCCGATTGTTATTTCGCGGCAGGTTGCAGATAAAGGGCGAGATCGGGCTGGGCCAGCGCTTCAGTCGTACGCTGGGTGGTCTGCAGATTGACTGGGAAGAACATCTGTCACACTGGATCGGTGACCCTCTGGCGTATCAGGCAGGACAGGCTGCCCGATCGGTCCGTCAGCATGCTGCAGACCGGCACCAGATCTGGCGGGAAAATATCGCAGACTATCTGACGGAAGAGGCTCGTCTGAGCCCACATACGGAAGAATTACAGGCACAGGCAACTGAGATCGGTGTGTTACGCGATGACACAGAACGCCTCGCAGTCCGTATCCGCCAGCTGGAAACAAGCTGATGCGTTCAGTATTCCGCCTGTTCCGAATCCTGCGGATCCTGTTGCATTACCGGCTGGACGAACTGATTCCGGCCCATTACCGCAAGCTGCGCCTGTGCTGTCGCCTGTGCGGTGGCTGGCGCCGGACGACCACTATACCGGCTGGTGTGCGTATCCGTGAAGCACTGCAGGCGCTGGGCCCGATTCAGGTCAAATTCGGCCAGGCCTTATCTACCCGGCGTGACCTGCTGCCTGATTTTATCGCGGATGAGCTGGTGAAACTGCAGGATCAGGTGCCACCGTTTCCCGGCAAACAGGCACAGCAACAGATTGAACAGGCACTACAGGCACCGACAGACACCTTATTTTCGGACTTCAGCCCGGAGCCGCTAGCCTCGGCATCCATTGCACAAGTGCATGCAGCGACCCTGCCGGAGGGTACACCGGTCGTCGTCAAGGTAGTGCGCCCGGATATACTCGGTACAATCAAACGCGACCTGCAATTATTACTGCTGATCGCCCGCCTGATACAACGCCTGATTCCGGATGCGCGTCGTCTGCACCTGACTGAACTGGTGCAGGACTACGACAGAGTCATCCATGATGAACTGAATCTGATGCGTGAAGCCGCGAGCTGTACCCTGCTCCGGTGTAACTTCACCGACAGTGACCTGTTATATGTTCCGAAGATCTATTGGGACTATACCTGTGAAACCGTCATGGTGCAGGAACGCATCTATGGCACACCCGTTGATCAGGTCGATACGTTGCGTGAACAAGGCGTTGATATTCCGCAACTGGCAGAACGCGGCGTCGAAATCTTTTTTACCCAGGTGTTCCGCGATAACTTTTTTCACGCAGATATGCATCCAGGCAACATCTTTGTTGGTGCGGACGGACGCTATCTGGGAGTGGATTTCGGCATCATGGGTACCCTGACCCGCACCGATCAGCGTTATCTGGCTGAAAACCTGCTGGCCTTCTTTCACCGCGATTATTACAAAATCGCCGAACTGCACATCACTTCCGGCTGGGTACCACCGGGTACCCGCATCACTGAATTTGAGGCGGCGATCCGCACCGTCAGTGAGCCTATCTGGCAACGCCCGATCAGCGAGATCTCATTCGGCCAGTTCTTATTGCGCCTGTTCCAGACAGCGCGCCGCTTCCGGATGGAAATACAACCCCAGCTGGTGCTGCTGCAGAAGACACTGCTCAATATCGAAGGCCTGGGACGGCAACTATATCCTGATCTGGATCTGTGGCAGACTGCCAGACCCTTTCTGGAGCGCTGGTTAGCCGATCAGGTTGGCCCACGTGCGTTTGCGCAACGCATTCGTGCCTGCCTGCCGATATGGTCTGAAACCCTGCCTGAATTACCACAACTTGCCCACCAGGCCCTGCAGCAGATCGGCCACCAGACGCAACATCTGCAGGCGCAACAGACCGCTATGCAACACAGCCAGATGCAAAGGATACAACACCAACGCAGTCAGCGTCACATCCTGGCCGGCAGCAGCCTGTTACTTGGCGGCATCCTGCTCAGTCTGACCGGGCAACCATTGTGGCCTGATCAACTGTATCTCAGCTGGCTGCTGATCGCCATCGGTTGCGGTTCTTTGTTGTATAGCTTATTCAGAAGCTGAAACTGATGTGCAGGTACTGCATGTCAGGAAACCGCGTAACAGGATATAGCGATGGCCTTGTCAGATAATGTAAACACAAAATCTGCAGCATGGGATACCATGCGTGGCACATTTGATGCCTGCGGGGGAGAAAGCTTTCATCCGACTGATGAAGAAATTAAATTATTTTTAGAATCCATATCTCCGCAAGATAATATAGCAGTGATTGGTGCTATCACGAAAAAGCTGATAGATGCACTGATAGCAAAAAACATCAATCCGGTAGTTCTGGATTTTTCTCCTGATATGTGCCAGGACTTAAAAGAATTATCTGGTCTGCAAACCATTTATTTATATGATGTGACGCAGGATCCACCGGAACATCTGATCGAACAATTTGATTTTATTCTGACACATCGGCTGCTCAATCAGTTCACACGCAAAGAAGCGATTCATGCCTTATACAATATGGCACAACTCTTAAATTCTCAGGGTCGTATCCGAACATCTGTCAAGTTAGGTTTTTATGCGTCAGATGCAGTTCTCATTGAGCAGGGAAAGCAGAAAAATATCGTGCAGAATTTTTATGATCCATGCACAAAAACGATAGATTTTTCAGCTGCGCGTGAATTGCTGGATCAATTGGTTCAGGTACCATCTGATATACCGGAAGATACCTTGATAAAATGGTATCAGCTACGCGGGGAAATTACCCGGTTTGAGCATCAGGATATGATTGATATCGCCAGCACATGCCGGGATATTATGCTGGAATCTGTCATACGACCTGAAAAAGCGAATGTTGAAAATACTCATTTTTACACCTTCACTAAAGTTATCTGAAGATCATGCAGGATCTGATCGGAACCAGTATTCAATATAAGAACAAATCACTATCTGTGTTAGACCAGCGTTTGTTACCGCAAAAAACCTGCTGGCGGCCCTGTAACACGATTGATGATATGGTGTATATGATCAGGACATTACAGATACGTGGTGCACCCCTGATTGGCATCGGTGCCTGCCTGATTCTGGCTCATCTGGCAGAACAGGGTATGCCTGAGACAGCACTGTATGCCGGTATAGAACAATTATCAGCAAGCCGCCCGACAGCTGTGAATTTAGGTCATTGTATGCAACAGGTTCAGGCTGTGTTACAACATACCGGGTCTGCAGGGATCGTTGCATATACCGAGAACCTGTTTGCAGAAGATATCAGATTATGCAAAAGAATTGCACAACATGGTGCCGCACTGATTCCTGATAAGGCCAGTATTCTGACCCACTGTAATACCGGTAGCCTGGCGACTGCCGGAACAGGTACCGCCATGGGTGTGATCAGAGAGGCTAAGGCACAGGGTAAAGATATTCATCTCTGGATCAGTGAAACACGCCCATTGTTACAGGGTGCCCGCCTGACAGCCTGGGAAGCTGCAGACGCAGGTATACCGCATACCCTGATCTGTGACAGTACAGCAGCTATGTTGATGGCTCAGGGCAGGACAGATCAGATCTGGGTAGGTTGTGACCGGGTTGCTGCAAACGGCGATACGGCGAATAAGATAGGCACCTATGCCTTAGCAGTGAACGCTGCATATCATAATGTCCCCTTCTATGTGGCAATCCCGCATACCAGCTCAGACAGCACCTGCCCGGATGGCGAACATATTCAGATCGAAGAACGGGACGCTGCAGAAGTGCAGGGTGTCAGCGGTCATGCCGGAGCAGTCATGTGGGCAGCACCGCAGACGCCGGTATATAACCCGGCCTTTGATATTACCCCTGCTGAACTGATAACAGGCTGGGTCTCAGATTCCGGGGTCTATACACAGCAACAGATTACAGAGCAGGGTGGCATCTGATATGCAGGGCATGACAGACCAGAATACAAACCTGATACAAACACTGATCCGGACGGGTAACTGGATGCATCACCAGGGTTGGTGTCCTGCCAGCAGTGGTAATCTGTCCGCACGTGCAGATCAGGACCATATCATCATAACCGTATCCGGTTGTGCCCTGGGCTCCCTGAATGACACAGATTTAGTCAGGATTGATACACTGGGTCATCCATCTGACACACAACGTCAACCCTCTGCTGAAACCTTATTACATGTTCAGCTATATCAACTGGATCGGTGTATCGGTACGATACTACATACACACTCCGTCGCAGCAACATTATTGTCCGGAATGATGGCCGACGACCAGTTATCAATAACCGGTTATGAAATACAAAAAGCACTTAGTCACCTGGAAAGCCACCTGTCAGAGGTGACATTAGCCCTATTTGACAACTCTCAGGATATGCCGTCACTGGCTGAAAAAATTGCGCAATACCATCATACAAGACCCATCCGGTGGGGTTTCCTGTTACGTAGTCATGGGTTGTATGCGTTCGGAAAAAACCCGGCAGAAGCCCGGAGACACCTTGAGTGTCTGGAGTTTCTGATGGCTTGTGAACTACAAAAACTGATGATACATCCGGGTTAACGACAGGAGGAAGGCGGAAATGTCTGTTCAGGCCATACTGATGGATATTGAAGGTACGACTACCAGTATCGACTTTGTTAAAAAAGCATTGTTTCCTTATGCTTATACCCATATTCCGGACTATATCCATCATCATGCAGAGCACCCGTTAGTCGGTCAGGTGATGCAGCAGGTGCGCAAGGCAGTCCACAATGCTGCAGCAAACGCAGATGACATCATCAATGTTTTACGCCACTGGATTGATCAGGATAAAAAGGTCACTGCGCTGAAAGATCTACAGGGCCTGATATGGCAGAATGGTTATGAAAAAGGCGACTTTACCGGACACTTGTATGCTGACGTGCCGCAACATTTACGTTACTGGAAACAACAGGGTATCAGGCTGTATATTTTTTCATCCGGTTCAGTTGCAGCACAAAAACTATTATTCAGATTCAGTGACTATGGTGATCTGTCTGATCAGATCTCAGGCTATTTCGATACCAACACAGGCCACAAACGCGAACCTGAATCATATAATCGTATTGTTGGTTCTGTTCAGTTACCAGCGGATGATGTACTGTTTTTATCAGATACACCGGAAGAATGTGATGCAGCCCGGCAGGCTGGATTACAAACGACTTTGCTGTTGAGAAATCAGGCACACAGTGGAACAGCCGGAGACCATCATCCGATAGCTTATCAGTTCGATGAGATTGAAGTCGTCAGCTGCAATGATCTTTCTGGCGACAGAATGCTGCGATAATCTGTAACATCGTACTCAGGCCAGCATCCCGATACATGGCTATCTGCTGCAGATCAATCATTTCACCATCTGTTCCGGCAGCCCGGTTGACCACCAGCGCCAGACTGGCATACGCCAGACCCAACTCGCGCGCCAGTGCCGCTTCCGGCATCCCGGTCATACCAACCATATCGCACCCATCCTGTTGCAGACGGCGGATTTCTGCTGCTGTTTCCAGTCTGGGACCCTGAGTTGCACCATAGACTCCGCGTGGCACACAGGCGATGTTGCCGGACTGAGCTGCCTGCAGCAGGGCCTGGCGTAACGAGGCACTGTAAGGCGAGCTGAAATCAATATGCCCGCAGGTATTGTCCAGACTGTTCGCAAATGTGTGTTCGCGACCATAGGTGTAATCAATGATCTGATCCGGGATACTGATCACGCCCGGTCCCAGTTCAGGATGGATGCCGCCGACTGTTGCCAGCCCGACAACCTGTTGTACCCCTGCTGCCCGCAGTGCCCACAGGTTTGCCCGATAGTTGATACGATGCGGCGGTATCTGATGTTGCAGACCATGACGCTGCAACACAATCACCGGTTGGTCTGCCAGCCGGACAGCATACAAAGGCGCCGATGGTTCGCCGTACGGCGTTGTCTGAATTACCGGATGATCTGGTTCAGCATCCGCAAATGGCTTGAGATCACAGCTGGCAATCAGGCCGGGTGTCTGTGGCATAGTGGTATCAGCTGGTAGCGGCCTGTACCGTATTCTGCAACAGGCTGGCAACTGTCATGGGCCCGACACCGCCCGGCACTGGTGTGATCCAGGCAGCTGTGTCACAGGCCGCCGTATAATCAACGTCACCGCACAGGCTACCATCCGGCAGGCGATTGATGCCGACATCAATCACCACTGAGCCTGGTCTGATCCAGTCACCCGGAATAAAGCGCGGTATGCCGACAGCAGCAATCACAATATCGGCAGCACCGACCTTATCGGCCAGCTGCGCCGTCCGGCTGTGGCACAGGGTCGGGGTGCAACCTGCGAGCAACAGTTCCAGTAACATCGGACGGCCCACAATGTTGGACTGGCCGACAATCACCGCATCTTTGCCACGTAGCGGGATGCCGGTGTGCTGCAGCAGCGTCATAATCCCTTTCGGTGTACAGGGTCGCAGGGTCGGTCGGCGTAATGTCAGACGACCAATATTGTACGGGTGAAATCCATCGACATCCTTATGTGGCGCAATCCGCTCGGTCACCTGATGTGCATCCAGATGTTCCGGTAGCGGCAACTGCACCAGAATACCGTGGATATCATCCCGCACATTCAGCTGATCAATAGTTGCCAGTAATGTATCCTGAGAACTGTCTGCCGACAGCCGGATCAGTTCGGAATGGAGCCCTGCCCGGGTGCAGGCGCGTTGTTTATTGCGCACATACACCTGCGAAGCCGGACTCTCGCCAACCAGCACCACCGCCAGGCCAGGCCTGACCTGATCCTGATTCACGGTCTGCCTGATCTGTTCAATGATCTCAGCAGCGATGGCCCTGCCATCTAATAATTGTGCGCGCATGCTGGCAGCATTCTCCATAGACAAAACAACAGGGTGCAAACTGATGTGGGTGATCTCAGTGTCAGCGTTATCCGGTCACGATTCTCCGAGGTACGCCATAAACCCATCCGTGGGGGCTCGGCTGCGGCCATCCGGGCCGCAGACGCCCTCGGAGAACCGTGACCGGATAACGCCTTTCAGTGAGGTGGCACAACCACCCCCGTGGCTATTTTCAGGATGACACCGCGTCATTCTGCACGCAGTTGCGAAATCCATCTGGGGTCAGACGGGATAGATGAGTGGCAAATCAGATAGATGGTACGACTATAGCTTCGCTGCGCCCGGAATGACACGTGTTCGCCAGATCGTAAACAGGTGTTGAGGTGCTGGTCGGTGCCTACCTGAAAATAGCGATGCAGGTGGCTGTCCCACTGTACCTGAAGAAGCATTCCCGGGTCTGCTCTCCGAGGGCGTCTGCGGCCCGGATGGCCGCAGCCGAGCCCCCACGGATGGGTTTATGGCGTACCTCGGAGAGCAGACCCGGGAATGCTGACACTGAGTTTCAGAGTATTAGCCCACAATTGTTTGATCTTATTACATACCGCTTACAGGAAACCGCTATGTCCGGCACAACCACCATGACCGTACGTCTCAACCCGAGCCTGTATGACTTTGTCAGAACGCATATCGGTCAGACCGGAACCTACGAAAACATCAGCGAATACATCCGGTCTCTGATCCGGCGTGATAAGGAACAGACAGAGCAGGCGGCCTGTGAACGTCTGAAGACGGAGTTACAACATGCCTTCAGTGCGCCGGAAGAGACTTACCAACCACTGACTGCCGATGACATCATCTGTCGCCATATCGCACGATGAGCCGTGTGCGTATCCAGCAGGCTGCCATGAAAAGATGCACCAGATAGCGCGCTTCAAAGATGACTTCGGCACCCTGTCAGACAACAGAACGTAACCAGACCGCTGCTGACTTCGCAAAATAGGTCAGTATCGCATCCGCGCCCGCACGCCTGATCCCGAGTAAAGATTCCAGCACCGCCGGTTGTTCATCCAGCCAGCCCTGCTGCACAGCAGCCTGTAACATCGCATACTCACCGCTGACCTGATACGCCAGGGTCGGCACACCAGACCGTTCTTTCACCCGCCACACAATATCCAGATATGGCAGTGCTGGCTTGACCATCACCAGATCTGCCCCTTCATTCAGATCCAGAGCCACTTCACGCAGGGCCTCATTGCTGTTTGCCGGATCCTGCTGATAGGTGGTTTTATCCCCACCCTGCAGGTTCGCAGCCGATCCCACCGCATCCCGAAACGGGCCATAAAACGCCGAAGCATATTTTGCCGAATAGGCCAGAATGCGTGTATGGATATGACCTGCTTCTTCCAGTACTGCCCGGATCCGCCCGATACGCCCATCCATCATATCTGACGGTGCCACAATATCTGCACCGGCCTCGGCATGTGATAAGGCCTGACGACACAAGACATCAACTGTCTCATCGTTCAGCACATAGCCCTGCCCGTCCACCACACCGTCCTGCCCGTGACTGGTATACGGATCCAGTGCCACATCCGTGATGACACCTAGTTCAGGTACGGCTGCCTTCACTGCCCGCACGGCCTGCTGAGTCAGGCCTTCCGGATGACAGGCTGCTGCCGCATCGGTACTTTTACAGGTCGCATCCGGCACCGGAAACAACGCAATCGCCGGGATTCCCAGCCTGCATATTTCTTCCGCCTCACGCACCAGCCGATCTATGCTCAGACGCTGCACTCCCGGCATTGACAGCACCGGCTCAGTCTTATCAACACCCGGTATGACAAACAACGGTTGAATCAGATCGGCGGGTGTCAGAACAGTTTCACGCATCATCCGGCGTGAAAACACATCACACCGCATCCGCCGCATTCGCAATTGCGGAAAGGATGCTGTCATCCTAAGCTATCTGCAACTTCATCCGGCGTCTTTGCCGTGATGGACAAGGCATGTAACCTGTCACTGTCAATTTCATCACGCACTGTCGCCATCACCTGACGATGTCGCTGCACCAGGCTTTTGCCCGCAAAGTCAGCACTCACGATAAACGCTGAAAAATGCCGACCATCACCATCCACTTCAATCTGTGCACCGGGGAACCCGGCTGCAAGCAATGCCTGTACCTGATCAGTTTCCATAACATTATCCACATCAGACCTTCAAACCAGTGCCTTCAGAATCCGCGCCACCACTTCATCCACCGTACACCGCTCAACGGATACGATATGATCCGCCGCCGCCCGGTACAATGGTTCACGTTCACACCACAGAGCACGCAGACGTGCCAGCGGATCCGGCGTATCCAGCAAAGGCCGGTGTCGACTGTGACGCGTACGCTGATATTGCTGCCCGGGCGAGCAACATAAAAACACAACCTGTCCACGCTCTGCCAGATGCTGACGATTCACCTCACGCAACAGACTGCCACCCCCCATCGCCAGCACACAACGATTGTGCCGGGTCAGCTGATCAATCACCTGCTGTTCGCGCGCACGAAAGCCATCTTCGCCTTCAGCTGCGAAGATTTGCGGTATACTCTGCCCGGCCTGACGCACAATCTCGGCATCCGTATCGGTAAAATGCCAGGTTAAATGTTCCGCCAGCAATCTGCCGACTGTCGTTTTACCTGCACCCATCGGACCGACTAAAAAGATACGCTGCGGCGGTTTCAGACCATCTTTCCGACTCTCCACACCAGATGCATGCACAGGAGCAACCATGTTAACCAAGCCCCGGATTCTCAGCCTGCTGCTCAGTATGATGCTGCTCAGCACCGCTGCCCTGGCCGACAGAACTTATCATCTGCGCCTGGCGGAAAGCTGGCCGCCTAACTTTCCGATATTTGGTGAATCCACCAGAACGTTTAAGCAACAGGTCGAAGCCCTCTCGGACGGACGACTCAGAATCACTATCCATGCAAAAAATAAACACAAGGCCCCGTTCGGTATCTTTGATATGGTCCGGTCCGGCCAGTACGATATGGGCCATTCTGCTTCTTACTACTGGAAAGGTAAGGATCCGAATACCTTATATTTCACCACCATGCCTTTCGGCATGACCGCACCCGAACAATATGCCTGGTTTTACCACGGTGGCGGGATGCAGCTGATGCAGAAAGTATACGACAAATATGGTCTGCTATCTTTTCTGGGCGGTAATACCGGTAATCAGATGGGAGGTTGGTTTCAGAAAGAAATCAACAGTGTGGCTGATCTGAAAGGTCTGAAGATGCGCATCCCCGGCTTCGCTGGTGAAGTGCTCGCAAAACTAGGTGCAAAACCGACCAATATCCCTGCCGGAGAACTCTATACCGCACTGGAACGACGCACAATAGATGCTCTGGAATGGGTCGGTCCCTCGCTGGATCTACGTATGGGCTTTCACAAAATCGCACCTTATTATTATACTGGCTGGCACGAGCCCGCAACTGAATTACAATTTCTGATCAATAAGAAAAAGTTTGCCAGTCTGCCTGCTGATCTGCAGGCGATTCTGCGTGTCGCAATGCAAAGTGCTGCACATGATATGTATGCCCGCTCCTATCACGAAAGTGCTATGAACTGGGCAAAGATCAGACAGGACTATCCGCAGGTGCAGATCAGAACCTTCCCGAAATCCGTAATAGACGCGATGCGCACCGCAAACGAGCAATTACTGGCAGAACGGGCAGCAAACGATCCACTGGCAAAAGAAATCATTGCATCACAACAGGCCTACCTGCAGAAAGTCCGGGCCTGGACGCGTATTTCCGACCAGGCCTATCTGAATGCACTCAGCGAATAGGAAACAGTGACATGACAACAGAAACCGGCCTGGCTGCAGCGATCAATCAGGTTGTGCAGCGTCAGGATCTGGATGCAGTCACCATGACGCAGGTCATGCACACCATCATGAGCGGCGGTGCAACCGATGCTCAGATCGGTGGTTTACTGATTGGCCTGCGCATGAAAGGTGAAACGGTTGACGAGATCACGGCTGCGGCACAGGTGATGCGCGAACTGGTGAAGGGTGTTGATATCAGCGGTCTGGCCCATGCCGTTGATATTGTCGGTACCGGTGGTGATGCCAGTAATACCTTCAACATCTCAACAGCCAGCACCTTCGTGGCAGCCGCTGCAGGTTGCCATGTTGCCAAGCATGGTAACCGTGCGGTCTCCAGCCGCTCCGGCAGTGCCGACCTGCTGGAGGCTGCCAACGTCAGGCTACAGCTCAGCCCGGAACAGGTTGCCGGATGCGTGCGCCGGGTCGGGGTCGGCTTCATGTTTGCTCCCGGCCATCATAGTGCCATGAAGCATGCCATCGGGCCACGCAGACAGCTGGTGACCCGCACCCTGTTCAACCTGCTGGGACCACTCACCAATCCGGCGGGTGTTGCTAATATAGTACTCGGTGTGTTTGATCAGACTTGGGTACTGCCTCTGGCACATGTTCTGCGTCGACTGGGCGCAGAACATGCCATCGTTGTCTGTGCCGACGATGGCCTGGACGAAATCAGCATCACCGGCAGGACACTGGTCGCTGAATTGCGCCAGGGCCGGATTGAACAATATTCAGTGACACCAGAAAAGTTTGGCCTGAAACCTGCGCAGCTGGCAGATATTCAGGTTGCAGATGTTCGTCAAAGTCTGACCATGGTGCGCGACCTGCTGGCGGGCAAACCGGGCGCAGCCAGTGATATCGTCGCACTGAATGCAGGTGCCGCCTTATATGTCTCAGGAATAACGACTAGCCTGCATACCGGCGTATCCCGTGCTCAGGAAATATTGCGTAGCGGCGCAGGGGCAGAACGACTGCAACAACTTGCCGACCTGACCGGAACCTTCAATCCGGGGCCGGAATAAAGGTTGCGACTGCGCTTCGCACAGTCAGCGTTCGAGTAAATCCAGCTTACCTGGTTTATTCTGCCAATCATCAGCATCTTCAGGTGGTGCAATCTGTTCCGTGATCACCGGCCATGCCGCAGCTAACTCAGCATTTAATGCCAGAAAGTGTTGCTCTGATTCCGGCAGATCGTCTTCTGACAGAATCGCCTCTATCGGGCACTCAGGCTCACATAAAGCACAATCAATACATTCATCCGGATCAATGACCAGAAAATTCGGCCCTTCGTGAAAACAATCGACTGGGCAGACTTCCACACAGTCGGTATATTTGCATTTAATGCAGTTTTCCGTCACGACAAAGGTCATATCATTTCTCCATCCGGATTCAGAAGTCAGAATAAAAAAACAGGTAAGTATGACACTTACCTGTCACTAACCGGCCAGTTTCTCCTGCAACATAACCGCTTGACATTATTCCGTTTACAATATTCAGACTGACATTGTTGATTCTGCCAGTTGATACACAGCACGTACCGGAGACACTAACCTGCCCTGGCGCTTCAGATAAGATAAGGTCTGACTCAGATTGGATATGTTAAGGTCAGTCTGTGCCAGTGCTGTACGCAGATCGGCTGTACTCATCTGACCGCCGGCTGCCTGTAGTCTCTCCAGCACAGCCTGACTGATGCTGTCACCATTATTATTACGGCCGCGACGATTTTCTGTCGGCATATCGGGCGACATCTTTTCTCTTATCGCATCAATGCGTTTTTCTACTGCACTGACAGATTTTTTGTACTCTTTCTCCATATCACGTCTTTCCTGACGCAGGCTGTGCAGCTCATCCCGCAATTCTTTACGGGCAACCTGAGCTTCTTCGCTTCTGCGCGATCTGGCTAAATCAAATAATTCCTGTGATGTCATTTCGTGAATCGGTTTATCCATGAACATTCTCCTGAATGTGAATATATCGGACTCTCTGCGTCCATACTTGTAACAGTGCGATATAATTTAATCTATATTGTATAGTTTGTAAATTACTATTTTCAGGACGTTCAGCCTCAGTGTTTTTTCAATAACCGGGCCTGATCTCGCTGCCAGTCTCTGGCCTTAATATCTGCTCGCTTGTCATACAGCTTTTTGCCCTTACCCAGTCCGAACTGTAATTTTGCACGACCCAACTTCCAGTACAGACGCAATGGCACCAGGGTATATCCTTTACGTTCCACAGCACCAATCAGTCTGTTCAGCTCCTGTCGGTGCAATAATAATTTACGTGTCCGCACCGGTTCGGGCCTGACGTGCGTTGATGCTGTGACTAATGGTGTAATATGCGCACCCACCAGGCAGGCCTCACCGCGTTGCATCAACACATAAGTGTCATTCAGGTTGACTCGTCCGGCACGCAGGCTTTTGACCTCCCAGCCCAGCAATACCAGACCAGCTTCCAGTGTCTCAGTGATGTCATAATCATGCCGTGCCTTTTTATTCCGTGCAATTTCTGTTTCTCTACGCTGATTCTTCTGCCCCATACGACGTATCCCGTATTAAGTTATGAGCCATGATACCATCTGCGCCATTGCCACACCGCCGGGGCGAGGCGGTATTGGTATTGTGCGACTTTCCGGCCCGCAGGCAGTGTCTATCGGTTTATCCGTATGCCGGATCACACAACTCCAACCACGCCAGGTAAAACTGGTAAATTTCTACGGGACAGACAGCGTACTGATAGACACCGGCCTGATCCTGTTGTTTACCGCACCACATAGCTTTACCGGCGAAGATGTGATTGAATTTCAGGGCCACGGCAGTCCGGTCGTTCTGGATCAACTGGTGCAGCATTGTATCCGGTCCGGTGCACGACTGGCCCGGCCCGGAGAGTTCAGTGAACGTGCCTTTCTGAATGATAAACTGGACCTGGCACAGGCAGAAGCCATTGCTGATCTGATTAACAGCCAGACACAGTCTGCTGCGCGTCTGGCACTGCGTTCATTACAGGGTGACTTCTCGCAACGTATCCGGGCACTGGTTGCTGATCTGATCAGACTGCGCAGCTATGTCGAAGCCGCGATAGATTTTGCTGAGGAAGAAATTGATTTTCTGGCGGACCGTCAGATTCAGGATAACCTGCACACACTAACCCGACACATCACAACATTACAGGCTGCCGCGCACAGAGGGCGAATCTTTCGTGATGGCATGACGCTGGTACTGGCGGGTCGGCCGAATGCTGGTAAATCCAGTCTGCTGAATGTACTGGCTGGCACCGACAGTGCGATCGTCACTGAGATACCAGGGACCACCCGGGATATTCTGCGCGAAGTGATCCAGCTGGACGGCATACCTCTCACGCTGCTGGACACAGCCGGTCTGCGCCTGAACCCGGATCCGATTGAACAACATGGCATTCAGAAGGCCGGATATGCCATGGCCAGCGCGGATCGTATATTATGGATCTATGATGGCACCACAGATAATTCCCGACCGGATCCGGGTCAGCTGCCACCAGACGTTCCGGTCACCTGGATACATAATAAGGCTGATTTAAGCGGTGCTGTGACAGGCTGCTCTGAACAGAACGGACAAACGACAATTGTGCTCAGTGCGCGGGAACAGCGCGGTATTCAGCATCTGCGTCGCCATCTGGCTGACTGTTGCGGTCAGAATCCGACTGGCGATGGTGAATTTATGGCCCGTCGTCGCCATCTGGAAGCGATCGCACAGGCAGCCGAGCATCTGCAGCAGGCGCAGCAACATCAGCAGGCAGGCGAATTACTTGCCGAAGATCTGCACCAGTGCCAGCTGGCTCTTGCCAGTATCACCGGCACATTCACCTCTGACGATCTGTTAGGCGAGATCTTCAGTCAGTTCTGCATCGGCAAATAACTGTTCACATCAGTTTGAATCGCATTTTTCACACCACGCAAATTTCTGATTAAGGTATATATTATGTTACAGGAAACCCCGGCAAAGCTGAGTACACCCACGATAAGCCTGCACTGGATCGTCGCAGTGATGATGCTCATGCTGCTGGCAACAGGCATTTATATGGAACAGACAGCAACTCATGCACTGTATCCCTGGCACAAATCCTTTGGTGTACTGATTGCATTGTTTGTGGTGTTACGTATTCTCTGGCGCTGGCAGAACGGCTGGCCGCCGCCGGTCCGGAATTACCTGCCCTGGGAACAGATATTATCCGCGATCATTCATTATCTTCTGATCATCGGCACCGTGATCATGCCAGTTTCCGGTTTCATGATGTCGGCACTGGGCGGACATGGTGTCGCTTTATTCGGTCTGGAGCTGGTCGCCCGCAACCCGGATCCGGTTAATCCGCAGGAAGTGATACCTTTACATGCACCACTTGCCGGTATCGCACATACCCTGCACGGTCTGGCCGGATATGTTCTGGTTGCCTGTGTTTTTCTGCATATTGTCGGCGCACTGAAACATCATATTCTGGATAAAGACGGCACGTTGCGACGAATGCTGGGCGCGTCAGTTTAACAGTCAGTGCTGCATCTGCCTGACGCAATATCTGAGCATGCCGGACTTTCTGACTACTGCCCTTCAGGCGTTTGATCACGTCGTCTGAAGTCCGGCGTTCTTCATCTGTCAACCGGCAGATGGGTGAGACTTGCTGCGTGTGATATCAATCGTGATCTGACCGTCAAAACCCGGAATAGGCGCAGCTACCTTGGTGAGTTGCACACGTACGGTGTGAACTAGTGGGAAAGATAATACTGTCCTAGCAACAGCCTCTGCCAGACATTCGATCAGATCAGGTTTTTCACGCTTAACCAGTGTTCTGACTGCGTCGATGACTAAGCTGTAATCCAGCGTATCCTGTAAATCATCACTCTTACCTGACGTTGCCAGCTCCAGTTCTATTGTCAGATCGATATTGAACCACTGGCCAAGTGTTTTTTCTTCCGGAAAAAATCCGGTGTAACCGTAACAACGAATATCAGCGATGTGGATTTTATCCATAAGACTAATCAGTTTGTGCAGCGTTCTACCAGAATACGGGTATAAGAATTCAGGGGGTAGTTCAGGGCTGTACCCGGAGAAACCCAGGCCCAGCGCACAATTTCCTGATTCGGTGTAATCGTATGGTTTTTCGAGCGGGCATAATAGTTCACCAGAATAAAATGCGCTGCGTGAATAAATTGCGGGTCATTAACAGCCTCCTGCAGCAATGCGAACCGTACCTGGTATAAATCCAGACCGACTTCTTCCCGGAATTCCCGTAACAAGGCCTGTTCAAGCGTCTCTCCCCAGTCAACTTTCCCGCCAGGCACACCCCAGGTGCCGCGCCATTTGGTGGTTTCTGTAATCAGAATTTTATCATCCGGTCCGGTTACCAGAGCACCGACTGTTGTCAATGGATATTGTTCGCGCACAGCAGTTCCCACCGAAAATTGGTTGAGTGACGTGAAGTGGGTTTTGAGGCATTCTGGTTATTCAGAATGTACGAGAGTCTCATCAGTGTGAATAGCCGTCCATGCTGTGTTTATGCGTGTTTGGTCTTCTGATACTGTATGATATGTTTCTGTGCCGCCTCCCAGAGTGTTGCGACGCTGTCACCCTGATCCGGTATCTGTATCAGGATATCCTGTTCAGCATAGTGTGCCAACACCGGGGTCATCTGGATATCATACAGACGCAGCCGGTTGCTGATCGTTTCTTCGTAATCTGCCGGGCGTTGTTTCAGACGTCCACCGCAATCATCGCAAACACGATCCACCAGGGGTGGGCAGGTATACAGGTTATACTCTGTACCGCAGCGATTACACTGAGTGTAGCCAACCAGCTGTTCAACCAGAGCATCATTATCAACTTTCAGGTTAAACACCAGATTCACCGTACGATTCTCTTCGGCGAGCAGATTATGCAGCAATTCTATCTGGTGTTCGTTCTGCGGCAGGTCGTGCAGCAGGTAGCCGGTCGGGTGTTGTAGTGCAAACCACCGATGACGCAGGGCGGCAAAGGTCAGTTCATCTGAACTACGTCCATGTTCACGTGCTTCTTTCGCGATATAACCCAGTTCGGTATTTTCTGTAGCGACTTTATCCAGTACAGCATTCGGGCTGATACATGACAGGTCACAGGCTCTGGCGATCTTTTCTGCCAGCTCAGGAGTACGGGTGCCCGGTGGGCCGAGTAGCACGATCTGCATGAAAGTTCCTGATCTGATGATTGATCGAACGAATCTAACATATTTTTAACAAGAAGGCGAGGGTCTGTGAGGGCTACCTCATTTAAATAGTAGGTAGTCGCACAAATTTTTTTAAGTTCTTAATAATATTTAGTAATCAGGGGTAATGGAAATCATTTGCTATGAGAAAATCGAATGTCTTGAATGTGAAAAAACGAATGTCACAAAATCGGGCATGATGCTACAAGGCAAACTAAGGTACTTCCCATTGTCCGGGACACTACAGTGTCAATTCAGATATGCATATCAGTCCTGCAGACACAGCGACATGACTGCCATGCGCACTGCCACACCATAGCTGACCTGTTGCAGCACAACTGAGTTCGGACCATCAGCGACGGCAGAATCCATTTCAACACCCCGGTTGATCGGCCCCGGATGCATCACCAGAACATCCGGTTTTGCGACAGCCAGACGTGTCGGCGTTAGCCCGTATAAACGAAAATATTCGTTCGTACCGGGTAGCAGAGCACTATCCATTCGTTCTTTCTGCAAACGCAGCATAATCACCACATCAACGTCCTTCAGCCCATCTGCCAGTTGCGGGAAGATATGCACCCCCAGAGTGCGGGCAGCCGTAGGCAACAGGGTCTGTGGTCCGATCAGGCGTATTTCCGAGACGCCCAGAATATTCAGGGCGGCAATCTGTGAGCGCGCTACGCGTGAATGCAGAATATCGCCGACGATCGCGACACGCAGCGGCGTAAAATCACCTTTGTGCCGACGGATGGTAAACATATCCAGCAATGCCTGGGTCGGGTGTGCATGGCGGCCATCACCGGCATTGATCACGCAGACACCGGGTGCGGTATGTTGTGCGATAAAGTGTGCAGCCCCTGACAACGGATGCCGTACCACAAACAGGTCCGTGTGCATTGCCTCAATATTGCGCAGCGTATCCAGTAGTGTTTCGCCCTTTGCAGTGGCGGAGGTGCTGACATTGAAGTTCATCACGTCTGCGCACAGGCGCGTTGCTGCCAGCTCAAACGTCATGCGCGTACGGGTGCTGTTTTCAAAAAACAGGTTGGTGATGATCCGGCCCTGCAGTTCCGTCGATTTGGTCAGCGGATCCATATAGGTGTCGGCCAGATCAAATACATGTTCCAGCAGTTCACGCGATAGCCCGGCGATAGTGAGCAGATGACGTAAACGTCCCTGTGCGTCTGTCTGGCAGTTGATGTATGGCATCCGAAGTCTGTCAGCCGATCTGTGAGATCTTCAGGACCTTCTGCAGATCCCGCCGTACACCTTTAGCGGGTATCGTCAGGTCGTAATACATCATCAGGTTGCCGAGTGGGTCTACCAGAAAATAATATTCGCCACTGGTATCAAAACGGACATCTTCAAACGGTTGCTGCCAGTCGGGTTGATGCGCATTGTGATCCGGTTGCACAATTATCAGGTCCGGGTGTTGTTGTGCCAGTTCTGCACCGAGTTCCGGCGCGAGTGGTTGCTGTATGACCAGGAGTCGCCTGACACGCGACATATCCTTATTCACGCCAATGCGGATCTGGCGAGTTACGTACAATTGCTCACGACATGTTTCTGCACAGGTTGCTCCGGCGTAAATCACATAGACCCAATGCCCACGCAGTTCACTGAAGTCCTGTGATTCGCTGGTCTGGCTGTTGTGCAAACCATCTTCGGCCAGCGGGCGAGCTGGCTGAATCAGAGTGCCCGCATTGCTGGTGGCACTGACGCCATGCGTATCCAGATAGTACCAGGCTATCCAAGCCAGCACTGGCGGCAGCAGAAATAAGGCGATAATCCCGAGTAACTGACGACGTCCCGGATGTGTTCTGTGATGTGTCTGATGGATCATATGAATTCACTTATCGGCTGACGCTGCAGTCGTCTCCGGGGTTATTGGTGTTGCCTGATGTGCTGCAGTGTGTCCACTGATCAGGTGCGCAGCACCGGCACCCACACCATAACGTTGTGCAGCCTGTGTCAGCACCACTATCAGGCGTGGCTCTGCCGCCTGACTGACCCTCCGGATCTACGAAAATCCGGCACCGCTGGCGATGGATTCCGCGACTTCGCTACGCTCCGCGTGTAATGACATACGTGGCCATCCAGGAAGATTTGTGCGTAACTTCAGTTAATACGATAAGGCACCGCTTCTTCTCAATTCATTCGATAAAATCAAATCTATGTGTTTTTTTTCTTTGCGGGACAAACCTGATGCTCAGGATCATACCAGAGTAATTTTGCAATATGGCGGTCCCGGATACAGAAAACTCTCGGTTTTCCTTGCAAATGAAAAGAGAAAATTTCATCTATATCATCTTGCTTGATTTGTTGAAGTCTTTCCCGGGCAACTTTGGACAACCTGTCAATGGAAATTGAGTGGTGTTGTTTGCCTTCAATTTTTGCCCACTCCATGCTGTCGAGGCTATGAAGCTTTTTTACAATGTCGAGTTCTGTATTTGTACCTGCTGGCCAGGAAAATGGCCCGCCTTTATCCACGCGGTAGAAAAACGCCATGAAGGCTTGCTATCAGTCTGTTGAGGAGGCGTTCGAGTTTGCTTTTTATCTGTACGCTGAGTTGCAGAATCCGGTACATTCTTGTTACTTCTTTTTGCCACTTACAGTGATACCTTGAAAACATCGCGAGCGAAGCAAAGAAGAGGCCAAAAAGCACAATGTACAAATAGTATATGAGCATTTTTCGACGAAGTATTTACGCATGCTGTAGTTTTTAGAGGTACCCTATAAAGAACCGTAATATTCTGCCATTGCTTCATGTGTGATTTGGGAGCAACTACGGTCAGAATCAGAAAGACCTGATCTCGCATTTTGCCATGGTAATTCTGCATGAGTCTGGTCGCTGAGCCACTGTGCTGATTTACCGCCGTAGGCATTTAACACTGTATCAATGGTCTCTTTTTGAGACTCTGTTAATGCAGCCTTCGCTAAATCAGAGAACATATTTTCTGATACCCCATACATACCACGGTGCTCATCATATAATTGCGGGGATACAGGGCCATTAGCCCAGGCCTCTATTCTGTCCTGAAACAATGGTTTATCGTCCCAAACCAAAGACCACGCTTGGCTGTAGTAGGCGAGCTTCTGGAGTTTCATAGCAGACATGTCTCCTTGTTTTCTAAGAATGTATACAGCCACATCGAAGATAGTTACTTTAGTCATTTTCTGAATCTCTGAAAGGTTTGTAATTTATCAGAGAGTATACGGTATTTATATAAAAATGATGGCTCTTATTGGATTCCGACCAACCCGGAATCTAAATAAGAGCCAATGGGTTTTATAGTACAAACCATGTGAGCAGACCGAGCAAGCCGAGCATCATGACTATCGCATAATGGTACAGAAAGCCGGTCTGTGCCCAGCGTATCAGGTCTGCCAGCCAGCCAACTGACCGGGCCGAGCCATTCACCAGTACACCATCAATCAGCCCTTGGTCGCCAACCCGCCATAACCCTTTACCCAGCATCTGGCTGCCACCAGCAAAGACGGCCTGGTTAAAGGCATCGAAGCCATATTTGTGTGACAGTACGCGGTGTACCCAGCCAAACGTGCGTTCTGCCCAGTCGGCGATGCAGGGTCGATACAGGTAGATGAATCCGGCCAGCAGAGTGCCACCCAGTGCCAGCCAGACCGGCGGTCCGGCAAACGCATGTACGATAAAGCCCCAGGGGCTGTCAAAGCTGATCTGGCCGAGTGTGTCATGCACTCTGGCAACGGTCAGCACACCAGCGAAATAATCGCCGAATACCATCGGCTCGACCGTGAGCCAGCCAATCACGACGGATGGGATCGCCAGCAGGATCAGCGGGATCGTCACGACCCAGGGTGATTCATGCAGATGTGCCTTCGCGTGTGTATCGCGCGGCCCGGTACCGTGAAAGACCAGAAAGTACAGACGGAAGCTGTACAGGGCGGTGACGAATACGCCAGCAACCAGCAGGATATATGCATAGCCTGCACCGGCGATCTGCGAATGATGCACCGCCTCTATGATCGCATCTTTGGAGAAAAAGCCCGCAAACCCGGGAAAGCCGATCAGGGCCAGGGTGCCGAGCAGGGCGGTCCAGTGTGTGATCGGCATGTAGCGGCGCAGTCCGCCCATGTTGCGGATGTCCTGATCATGATGCATCCCCATGATCACCGACCCGGCAGCGAGGAATAACAGTGCCTTGAAAAAGGCATGGGTCATCAGATGGAACAGACCGGCTGCGTATGCAGACACGCCGAGGGCAGCGACCATATAGCCCAGTTGCGATAAGGTCGAATAAGCGACAACCCGTTTGATGTCGTTCTGCACGATACCGACCAGTCCCATAAAGAATGCCGTGGTCGCACCGATCACCAGTACAAAGGTCAGGGCGGTCTCGGACAGTTCGTACAGGGGCGACATGCGCGCAACCATAAAAATACCCGCCGTTACCATGGTCGCGGCATGGATCAGCGCCGAAATCGGGGTCGGGCCTTCCATGGAATCAGGCAACCAGACGTGCAGTGGCACCTGAGCTGACTTGCCCATCGCACCGATAAATAACAGGATGCAGATCACGGTCATCAGTGACCAGGCCTGATCGCCCCAGACTGATATTGTGGTGGTAGCCAGTGCCGGTGCCTGCGCAAAGGTTTCGCGATAGTCCAGCGTACCGAAATACATCACGATGGCGGCAATGCCGAGCAGAAAGCCGAAATCGCCGACCCGGTTCACCAAAAAGGCCTTCAGGTTGGCAAATATCGCAGTATCTTTCTGGTGATAAAACCCGATCAGCAGGTATGAGACAAGCCCCACGGCCTCCCAGCCAAAGAATAGCTGCATAAAGTTGTTTGCCATCACCAGCATCAGCATGGCGAAGGTAAATAGCGCGATATAGCTGAAGAAGCGCTCATAGCCGTCGTCATCGTGCATATAGCCGATGGTATAGATATGTACCATCAGCGAGACAAAGGTGACGACCGCCATCATCATCGCAGTCAGCCGATCAACCAGGAAACCAATCTCAAACCGCAGCCCATCGGTGATCAGCCAGGTGTAGACTGCCTCGTTGTAGGTCGGTGCATCATTGAATGCATAGGCCCACAGGACATACAGCGACAGGACGCACGACAGACCAACCCCGGCGATTGTGACGCTATGCGCCGCCGTGCGCCCGATCACCTGCTGTCCGAAGCCGGCTACTATCGCCCCGCACAGCGGGGCCAGTACGATGGTAAGAAATATCGCGTCCATCTTCACCCCTTCAAGGTATCCAGATCAGCCACGTTGATGGTCTGTCGTGTGCGGAACAACACGACCAGAATCGCCAGTCCGATCGCAGCCTCGGCTGCAGCCACGGTCAGTATGAAGAAGACGAATATCTGGCCCTGAATGTCGCCCAGAAAGTGCGAAAAGGCGACAAAGTTGATGTTGACCGCGAGTAACATCAATTCGATACACATCAGTAACAACAGCACGTTCTTACGATTCAGGAAGATCCCGGCGACACTGATCGCAAACAGGATCGCCGCGACCAGCAGGTAATCAGACAGGGCGATCATGCTGCGTCCTCCGCATCCATCTTCACCACGCGCAACCGATCCTTTGCCCTGACCCGCACCTGCTGGCCCGGGTTCTGATAACGGGTGGTGGGACGCCGCCGCAGGGTCAGGCTGATCGCGGCAATGATCCCGACCAGCAGGATCACGGCAGCAATCTCAAATGCGTACAGATGTTCGGTAAACAACGCCAGGCCCAGTGCCTCGGTATTGCTGTAATCTGCAGGCTTCGGTACCGGTGCGGCAAACTGCGCCAGCCCGAACCGCTCCGGCCCGAGTATCAGCACCAGCTGCGCCCCGATCAGCAGGGCCACGAGCACTGCCACTGGTGCATTGCGGACAAAGCCGGCACGCAGTTCGGTCAGATTGATATCCAGCATCATCACCACAAACAAAAACAGCACCATCACTGCACCGACATACACCAGCACCAGTGCGATCGCCAGAAACTCTGCCTCTGCCAGCATCCAGAGCCCGGCGCAACTGAAGAAGGCCAGCACCAGAAACAGTGCCGAATGCACCGGGTTTTTGCGCGTGATCACCATCAGTGCCGCACCGATCAGGACTGCCGCAAACAGGTAGAATAGCAAGAGCTGAAAGGTCATAGTGTACTCAGTGTCCGTAAGATTAAGGTCGCCGTCATCAGAAAATCACAGCATAGTCGGTTATTATGCCTGCTCACCCCATCAGACACCAGCAACGGAGGAGGTCGTATGGAGATACCTTGGTTATTGCTGCTGATCAGCATCCTGGCAGGCATGAACCTGATATTACTGATCTGGTATGGTCGGCAGCAACAGCGGACTGACGTGGCACAACAACTGGTGGCATTGCAGATGGCTCTGACCGACCGGCTGGGCCGCACCGAACAACAACTGGCGACCGTCACCGGCGATCTGCAGACCCGGCTGACCGCACAACTGCAACAGCAACAACAGGCCCAGCAACAGACGCTCGCGACCACGCTGGCGAGCATGGGCCAGCAGATGCAGCAGACCCTGACTGTGACCACAGACACGCTGAGCAGACATGTCACGGCACTCACCCGCACCACGGATCAGCGACTGCACGAGATCAGCGGCCAGGTGGAACACCGCCTGCAGGCCGGTTTCGACCGGACTAACGAGACCTTCACGCGTGTACTGGAACACCTGAGCCGGATTGATGAAGCACAAAAAAAGATCACCGAACTATCCGGTCAGGTGGTCAGTCTGCAGGCGATTCTGGATGATAAGCGCTCGCGCGGCGCGTTTGGCGAAGTGCAGCTGCAGGCCCTGATACAGAACCTGATGCCGACAGGCAGCTTTACCTGGCAGGCCACGCTGAGCAATGGCAGGCGGGTGGATTGTTTATTGCACCTGCCGGCCCCGACCGGTCAGGTGCCGATAGATGCGAAGTTTCCGCTCGAAGGCTACCAGCAACTGCAAACAACCGCCCCGACAGCACAGAACACGGCCCAGTTCCGGCGCGACATCCGCAAACATATCCGCGATATTGCAGATAAATATCTGATACCGGGCGAGACCGCTGATGGTGCGGTGATGTTTATTCCGGCAGAGGCGGTATTTGCCGAGATCCATGCGCACTATCCGGAGCTGGTCGCCGAAGCTCAGCAGGCACGGGTCTGGCTGGTCTCACCGACCACTCTGATGGCGGTGCTGACCACCGCGCGAGCGGTGCTGAAGGACGATGCCACCCGGCAGCAGGTGCATATCATTCAGGAACATCTGCATAAGCTATCTGCTGACTTCAACCGCTTTCAGCAACGGATGGACAAACTGGCCAGCCATATTCGCCAGGCGAATGACGATGTTGGTATGATCCATACCTCGGCGCAAAAAATCAGCCGCCGTTTTGCACAGATAGAAGCAGCAGAGCTCACCCCTGCCGAACAGATAAAAACACCTGCCACTGACACCAGCAACTAACCGTACAGGGTGAGTTAGCGGAAGATAATAAAAACAGAATCGCTGCCCATCGCAGGATCTGCCTGGACGTGCAATACTTAGTCAGTTTACGCGTCACATCCAAATTGATGCCCTGAATCCGTGGTTTCACTCTGGATATAGTTTCTGTCGGGTGTCAATCCAGGCATCAGCACCATAGTATGGTCAATGTTCTCGTGATGATGTCTGATTCAGGCCTGAAACAGGAGTTTGAGAGCAAGCGGGAGTCAGAATAAGGCTTTTTCACAAATTTCAGGCCAAAGGAGCCCTCACCGCTGGATACGGCGGGTGACGTGAAGCTCGTCAGAAACAGGCGTTCAAATTCGATAACAGGGGGACTAAGCAGGCATCAGCGACCTGGGTCAGGGTCAGCACATGCTCATCAAGGCGTTGACGTAACCGGCTGCAGAAGGCACCCGTTTGATGCCCATGATGCCCGGTGTCTGACAAAAAAAGGTATTTTCACGGATACCTACGGCTGCTTCAAAGTCATTTTTCCCCCAGCACAACAAACCTGGATAAGTGCGCACGATATCCTCGTGCGGGATGACATGGCGTAACGGCAGGCTTTTGAGTTGGCTGGACAACTCACTCTAACGGTTGATAAGGGAACCCACCAAAGATAAACCATCCGCGTCACTATAAATCTCTGTGCTACTCTGGTCGAATCGGAAGCGCATCGAATATCACCATCTGAGTGGAAGGCCGGATAGACCAACGATACGCTATATTACCGCATAAACACTGACTTCTGGCCTCTCAACAAAACCATGAAGTCATGGATTCAGGGTATAACACATATTTAGCCCACCATCAGCAATTCCCGATCTGCAATCAGGTTTGAAACGTCTGGTGTAAAAAACTACGTTTCTTTACTGGAATGGATAAAAAAGAAGCGATTGATATAAATAACAGGACTCT
>CAWUJM010000015.1:0-37223 GCA_963922685.1 uncultured Gammaproteobacteria bacterium
CGGAACCGGAACCGGAACCGGAACCGGAACCGGAACCGGAACCGGAACCGGAACCAGTTTCGGGAAATTTCAGTGTATCCGGCCACATCTCAGAAACATTGTCTGCGGCAGAAGCAGAGGTGCAATTGCTGACTTTTTCCGGAGATGTTCTGGCTTCCGGGCCGGTTGCTGCTGACGGTAGTTTCAGTCTGAATAGCGCGACCACACCACAGTCGGGTTATATCCTGAAAGCGGATATCGGGGCTGGTGTGCCGCTGCAGGCAGTTTATTCTGTTAATAAACGTGATCATGCCAACCTGACGCCGCTGACCCTGCTGGCGTACACCTTAGCTCAGCAGGATGCGGATACGACACTGACGCAGCTGCAGCGTCGGGTCGGCGCACTTAAAATTCTGCATGATACCGGTGTGGTGTCGTCCGGAGAATGGCATAAACTGGCACCACAGGATGTTGAATGGGCAGATGTCCGGAAACAGATTGAGACGCAGGGATTAGCTGACTGGATACAGGCCTTTGTACGGATGCTGAAAGAAGGTGAAGTCAGTGCGGCTATGATGTCAGGTCTGCCGGAAACGCATGGTGGCTTATTGTCGGTCAGTCTGGGCGATATACGCCATGTGCTTGAAGTGACGGCAGGCAGCGAGTACAGGATTCCTGTCGTTACAGAACGTTATCGTGGTGATGAGGATTACAGCGTTGAACTGATTGATCCGATTGATAATGTCAGAGTAGAAGGCTATGGCAGACAGAAATATATCTATTATCAGGCACCGTCTGATCTGACAACGCAAGACGAACTGTTGTTGCAGATAAAGGTGGAAAATACATACACTGGCAAGAAAGGTCGTTTGATATCAGTACTGGTTAAGCTAGTAAAAAAAGATGAGCAGAAGATAACTGCAATAAAAACATTTAATGCAGCAGCAGGCCAGGTTACCGATAGCTATACCGGTGCAATAGCTGCTGTTATGGCACTGTCACCGGATCCTTTTGATTTAATTCTTGCCAGTACTGTAAAACAGGATGACCGGATTTTTTATCGTGGGATACTGAGTGCCGTGGAAGAGAATGAGAATGAGGCGGTGGACAGACTGGGTAAGGTGTTGTTGCCACCTTACAGAACAATGCTGCCACATCATGCTAACGGGCGACTACCATATAGCCTGACAGATGCGCTGGAGCATGATCGTCCGGTTGAAAAAATATGGTACAGCTATTATGCCAGTATACAGCATGACGAGTATGGTGGTGTGTTCGTAAATCGTCTGGCGACAGGCAGAGGGTGTCCGATAGTCCGGGTTGCTGCAACAGAATGCTTCTGGCAGCCTGCGGCTATGCTGGAGTCTGACTGTGCAGCGGGTAAGGATTGTGATGGTCTGACACCGGTATTGCTGGTGAATGGATATGAACGCGCTCAGCTGGATGAAGCATGGCCACCGCTGGGTGGCGGAAAAGACGTCTGGGGAACATTACCTGACCTGCTGGAAGAAAAACAATATGCAGTGTATGAATTTCGCTGGCGGACGAATACGTCATTACCTGAAATAGCCCGCGAGCTGGCAGAGGCTATTGATATTATCAGTAAACAGACGGGGAAAAAAACGCATATTGTCGCACACAATATCGGTGGTATCGTTGCCAGACTATACCTGCAGAACCTGGCGGGACACATCAAAGACGACTTCATGCATACGCGTCTGAATGACTCACAAAGGCACATTGCAGAAAAGTATACAGGCTATGCGGTGTCACCGGTTTATCGTTATGCCGATAATGTGCAGTCTCTGGTGACTCTGGGTACGGATTATACTAATATGTTATATGAAGACCTGCGCGATTGTAAACACATATTCTGTGCACAAACAGGTTATTTCTATGCTGAAAATTCACAAGCTATTGCTCAGAAAAAAGATAGAGAAAGAGCCGGCATACAGAAACTGTTGCGGTATATCAGTACCGAAGATGTTGGTTTTATCAATGACTTCTTTGATCTGTTCCGCTATCATAAAGAACACAGAGACATGCTGTCTCTCAGCTGGTTAAATAACCATGATGAGTTGATTCCGGTAGATATCCTGGCATTAGTGTATCTGGATGATGTGGTATTAAGCAGCCCTTATTTTGATACCCTTAAGCCTGGTAGTAACCGTTTTTACTCTGGGCAGCGTTTTTATCTGTCAGATAAATATTCTCCCGTCAGAAATGAAAAAGATGAAGAGAGTGAAGAAGAAACCTGTTTCACCCGGAAAGATCGACGGGTTTGTGAGCAGATTTTGTCAGCTGACAATCGTATCTCAACGCCTTTCGGGGAGAAGTTAAGCCGGTATCTGGCTGACTGGCTGACTGAGTCAGATGACGTGTCGGCTGGTGAGGAAAAAATTGATCTTACGGTACAGGTCAGAGATATTATGACCGGTTTGCCGGTGGCTGATGCTGATGTTGTTGCAGATGTGAGTTACCGGGTTCTGGGTTCGTCTGCAACAGATCGTGCAGGCCATGCGACTCTATCTGCCAGTTTCTATCCGTACACCGTGTACCATGTTACCGTTAAGGCCCCTGGATATATACCATACCGGTTTGATAACCGGTATATGAGCAGAGGAACAGTGGAAACATCCGGTCAACACTTCGGAGAAATACAGCTGACGCCACAGGGTGCGCCAGCTCAGGGTGTTATTGATATGACATCTGTTACGAATGATAATAATCTGGATTATCAGTTTTTAGCGAAGGATAATGTGCTGTTATATCGTATCGGTGAAGATGCCTCTTTGATTGGAGACCTGGTGCCTGGTCAATATCAGGTTATCGGGCTTTCTGAACTGGCTGAATCGTCTGATTCTGACAGGTTCGGTGCGTATCTGAGCTTAATTGATTTTAACGATACGGTATTATCTTATGACCATGTTGCGCTGCAATCTATGCTGGTGCATAAAGCTGAAGCAGATAAGAGGTAAAGGCGTCAACCTTGCCAGATTTGTCATTTGCGGGTGGTTTGCAGTGCCTGCCGGATCATGTCCTCCACGGACAGGGTATCGTCAGTGATGGCCTTTAACATGCGTTGCGCTTCGGTGGATTTGTAACCGAGGGTGAGCAGGGCGCCGAGGGCATCGTCACGAGTCGTTGCGGGTGCCGATGCGGCAGGCGTGATGTCGCTAAGCTGAGCCGGGACGGTGGTGCCGGGCAGGCGATCCTTCATGTCAAGAATCAGCCGTTCAGCAGTTTTTTTGCCGATGCCGGGCAGACCGGTCAGTGCGGCGACATTGCCAGTCCGGATTGACTGGGTAAATTCGGTATGACTCATACCGGACAGGATCGCCAGAGCCATCCTGCCGCCGACGCCGGTTACTCTGATCAGTGACCGGAACAGTGTGCGCTCCGCCAGATTCGCAAAGCCATACAGTATCTGTGCATCTTCACGGACTGTCAGATGTGTATACAAGGTGACCGGTTCATCTGCAGCGGGCAACTGATAGAAGCTTGACATGGGTGCCTGCAATTCGTATCCCACACCCTGTACGTCGAGGATTAACATCGGGGGTTGTTTGTGTGCGACCTTACCACGTAATAATCCGATCACGTCTGGTGCACCCGGCTGTAAAAGTGTTGATGATGTGCATGACACAAGGCAACGGCCAGCGCATCCGATTCATCCAGGCCCATGGTGTGTTGTCGGCCCAGCATCAGTTGCACCATATGCTGCACCTGCGTTTTATCTGCTGCACCGGTGCCGACCAAGGCCTGTTTGACTGCTCGGGCACTGTATTCAAAAACGGGCAATGCCTGCGTGACTGCAGCTGTGATCGCTGCGCCACGGGCCTGCCCCAGCTTGAGTGCCGCATTCGCATTTTTAGCGACAAAGACCTGTTCGATGGCAACCTGCTCCGGTCGGGTTTCGGCAATCACAGTGCGCAGCTGGCTGAAGATTTCGCCCAGTCGTGCCGGGAAATCCCGGCTTTCTGTGCGGATGCAGCCACTGGCCAGATAGGTGCTGGTCTGGCGGTGACTTTGTATCACGCCATACCCGGTGGCACGTGATCCCGGGTCTATGCCTAAAACTCGCATCAGGAGACTTTAGTCTGTGCAATCGGCATTGGTGTAAACTGCCTGGACATCATCCAGATCTTCGAGAAAATCAATCAGGCGTAGCACCTTATCTGCTGCTTCGTCATTCAGACTGATCTGCGTGTCGGCATTGAAGGTGATTTCAGCATGATCTGGTACCTGGTCTGCTGCTATCAGTCCGTCGTGCATGGTATGAAATGATTCTGCGCTGGTAGACACATCCACCGATTCATCGTCATGCCGCACCACATCGTCCGCGCCCAGTTCCAGTGCCAGTGCCAGGAGCGTTTCTTCGTCTGCACCCGGGGCATAGCTCAGGATGCCCTGCTTCTGAAACAGGTAAGAGACTGAGCCATCGGTGCCGAGATTGCCGCCATGTTTAGTGAAGGCATGGCGCACTTCGGATGCCGTGCGATTGCGGTTGTCAGTCAGGCAATCAACCAGAACGGCAATTCCACCCGGAGCGTAGCCCTCATACCGGATTTCATCAAAATTACCGGTATCGTCTCCTCCTGCACCACGTTTAACCGCCCGTTCTATCGTATCGTTCGGCATGTTACCGGCTCTTGCTTTGTCAATCGCCAGGCGCAGGCGCGGATTTGAACTGATGTCACCGCCGCCCTGACGGGCGGCCACAGTCACTTCCCTGATCAGTTTTGACCAGAGTTTGCCACGTTTTTTGTCATTTGCTGCCTTCTTGTGTTTGATATTTGCCCATTTGCTATGGCCTGCCATCTGGCATTCTCCTGATTTATAGTGCCCGGGAAGGGTATGATACTAATGACTAACTCAGCCGGACGTCATGCCCGCATCGGATATTACAGAGAATCTGGCATAATCACCAGAGTTGGTCATCGCTTTCCGGGGTACGCCATCAATCCGCTCACGGAGTGCGGCTTATAGCGTATCTCGCACAGACCGGGATCATGCTGGCATTGAAGTGGGTACAATACGTGCAGCAACTGGCCGGAAACTGCGGCGGTGCAGGGGTGTCACACCCAGACGATCCAGCGCGGCCAGATGTTGACGGGTTGGATAACCTTTATGCTGTGCAAAGCCATAGCCTGGCCAGATCTGTGCCAGCGCGACCATCTCGCTATCCCGTGCGACCTTAGCGATAATGGAGGCTGCCGCAATGCATGCTTCGTGCTGATCGCCACCGACAATGGCACGTGCCGGATACGGCAGATCTGGTAACCGGTTGCCATCCACCAGCACCTGTGCCGGTGCCACAGTCAATGCACTGACGGCACGTTGCATGGCCAGCAGGCTGGCCTGCAGAATATTATGCTGATCTATCTCGGCCACCTCTGACCGTCCCAGGGCCCAGGCTAGTGCCTGTGTCCGGATCTGTGCAGCCAGCTGCTCACGTCGTTGCGGGCTCAGTGTTTTCGAATCAGCCAGCCCGGCAATCGGTTGCACGGGATCCAGCATCACAGCGGCTGCGACAACGGGTCCGGCCAGTGGCCCGCGTCCGACTTCATCCACACCGCAGGATATCTTAAGGTGTTGCATCTGTCTGTTACTGTCGTATATACCCCATATTATCGGAGTTCGATCTGAGGATGGCGGTGAAAAGACATCAGATTGAGCAGGTACAGCAGCGTATTCAGGTTGCTGCAGAGCGAGCCGGACGTACTGCGGACGAAGTGACGCTGGTGGCTGTCAGTAAAACAAAACCCGTTGCCGATCTGGAGGCTGCTTATGCGGCAGGTATCCGGCATTTTGGTGAGAATCGATCAGCAGAGTTTGCTCAGAAGGTGCGTGCTCTGGGCCACCTGCAGGACATTCAATGGCATTTTATCGGTCATCTGCAGACCCGGCAGAGTCAGCCGGTTGTGCAGTCAGCCGATTGTTTTCATGCGGTGGATCGGGAAAAGATTGCGCAGCGGCTGTCGCGCCAGCTACATGATATTCGCCGCACGTTGCCGGTCTGTATTGAAATGAACGTGTCGGGTGAAGCAACTAAGGGTGGTTTCAGAGCAGCAGACTGGGAGCATGACCCGCAACAGCAGGTTGACCTGATACAGGCCGTCAGTCACATGCTGGCCTTACCGCATCTGCAGGTGACGGGGTTCATGACCATGGCACCCCGATGTGCATCGGATGCTGAGGTGCGGCGTGTCTTCCGGCGACTGAAACAATTATCGGGCTGGTTGCATCTGACGCTGCCAGCACTGCATGCGCCTGCGCTGTCAATGGGGATGAGTGGCGATTTTGAGATCGCGATTGAGGAAGGTGCGACTCATGTGCGGGTGGGAAGTGCTATTTTTGGTGAGCGCTGATACAATCCTGGAGCAGCCCCCATAAAAAAATCGGCAATTGCCGATTTTTTTATGGGGGCTGATTGTCTGGTAGGCGCGATCGGATTTGAACCAACGACCCCCACCATGTCAAGGTGGTGCTCTGACCAGCTGAGCTACGCGCCTGCATCAGGTCATCCCGCAAAACGGCTGCGTCTGTGACGTTTTCAGAGATACCTGATTGATATCAACTAATTTACCTGATTTTATACCATGATGGCAAGCTATTTAATACGCATCATATCTTATTGTATGACCTGTCTGCTGTTCTGTGCTGCGAGTCTGGTACAAGCGGAACTGCCAACGGTGCAATCCTGGACCACCAGTCAGGGTGCGAAGGTGATGTATGTCCGGGCTGATGGCCTGCCGATGCTGGATATCCGTGTGGTGTTTCTGGCGGGTAGTGCGCGGGATGATGCACATCCGGGACTGGCACAGTTTACCAATGCGTTATTAACGGAGGGTGCAGGAGACTGGGATGCACATACTCTGGCTGGTCGGGTAGAGGCCGAAGGGGTTCAGCTCAGCACCGGTGCACATCGGGATATGGCCTGGGTGGCAGTGCGTACGCTGACCACGCAGCACGCACTTGCTGTAGCGGCAGATAGTCTGGCGCAGGTACTGGGCAGACCGCGTTTTTCTCCGGATGCGATAGCGCGGATTCGTCAGCAGTTGCTGGTCGGGCTGCGTTATACCGCGCAATCGCCAGCTAAGGTTGCGGCAGAACAACTGTATCAGGCATTGTATGGTGCGCATCCGTATGCGCATCCGGTCTCCGGCACACCGGAAGCCCTGGCTGCGATTACCCGGCGTGATATCCGGGCATTCCACCGCCGGTATTATGTCGCAGCGAATGCGGTAGTTGCTCTGGTTGGTGATATTGATCGCGCAACCGCTGCGACGCTGGCAGAACAGGTGCTGGCTGAACTGGAAACGGGTCAGGCTGCGCCGGTTCTGCCGCCGCCTGAGCCGGTATCAGAACAACAGGTGCGCCTGGATTTTCCGTCTTCGCAAAGTCATCTGTCGCTCGCCCGGCTTGGCGTCAGTCGCCATGACCCGGATTATTTTCCCCTGTATGTCGGTAATCATATTCTGGGAGGCAGTTCGCTGAATTCCCTGCTGGGTGAGGCCGTACGCCATCAGCGTGGTTTATCTTACAGTGTGTACAGCTATTTCAGGCCGATGCAGGTACCGGGGCCTTTTGTAATGGTTGCGCAGACGCAGAATGCACAGGCTGATGCAGCGTTGCAGGTGATGCAGGATGTATTACAGCAGTTCATGGAACGAGGGCCGACACAGACGCAGTTGCAGGATGCAAAACAATATATCACCGGGAGCTTTCCGTTATCGGTCGCGAGTAATCGCAGCATTGTCGAATATATTGCGATGACAGGTGTGTATGATTTACCTCCGGACTGGTTAGCGACCCTGTCGGATAAGGTTAATGCGGTCAGTGTGGACCAGATCCGCATGGCCTTCCGGCGCCGGATACAGTCACAACAGCAGATCACGGTAGTGGTCGGCGGACTGCTGCCTGATGCAGAATAAGAGTACGGACTATGCCGATGCGTCAGATAGCCGGGCCAGTACCGGAGCTGTATCCGGCTGTATGCCACGCCAGGCATAAAAAGCTGCAGCAGCCTGTTCCACCAGCATACCCAGGCCATCTGTTGCCTGAGCGGCACCCTGTTGTGCGGCCCAGCGTAGAAAAGGCGTGGGCTGTTTGTTGTACAACAGGTCATATACCTGGGTATGGGCCGCTATCGTCGCAGCTGGTATGGCGGGTGCCCGCCCGGAGAGACCGGCCGCAGTGGCATGGATAATCAGATCAAAGGGCTCTGCCGGAATTTCATCCAGGCTGGTTCCGAGTACCCGGGTGGATCCGGCCGCCCTGGCTAAGGTGCCGGCCTTATCAGGACTGCGGTTCGCAATGATCAGCTGAGCGGGCTGACAGGCCAGGATCGGATGCAGTATGCCGCGTGTCGCGCCACCAGCACCCAGAATCAGGATACGCAGTCCGGTCAGATGAATGCCGTGATTATGCTGCAGATCGCAGACCAGCCCGATGCCATCGGTATTCTCGCCGTGCAATGTCCTGTCCGGACGTATCAGTAGGGTATTGACTGCACCGGCGGCCCTGGCACGTTCACTGAGTGTGTCCGCCAGGTCATGTGCCTGTTGCTTGAAGGGCACGGTGACATTCAGGCCTTTGCCGCCGGTTGCGACAAAGGCGCGGACTGTATCAGTAAACTGATCCGGCTGACTGAGTATCCGCTCGTAAGTGATATGCTGGCCGGTCTGATCAGCAAAGGCCTGATGGATGACCGGGGATTGCGAGTGCGCAACCGGATTGCCGATCACAGCGTACCGATCTGGCTGAAGTGTTTGCATAAGATGTTGTTGGGTGCGATTCAAACTGATGTGGACTGGTGCGCCGAAGCCATGAAACCTGATGGTGTCAACCTCAGTGTCAGCATTACCGGAATCTGTTCTCCGAGGTACGCCATAAACCCATCCGTGGGGGCTCGGCTGCGGCCGTTCGGACCGCAGACGCCCTCGGAAAACCTTGACCGGATAACGCTGGCACACCGGGATCACCATATTCAGTCTGGATTGCACCCGATGTTGTTCGCGAGCTTGACACTGTCGGATGTATTGGTAGAATCCTCAGGCTGATTCTGCGGGAATAGCTCAGTTGGTAGAGCACAACCTTGCCAAGGTTGGGGTCGCGAGTTCGAGTCTCGTTTCCCGCTCCAGAGTATTATTTTTCCAGTGGCCGAATGGCAGAATGGCTATGCAGCGGACTGCAAATCCGTGTATCTCGGTTCGACTCCGGGTTCGGCCTCCAGTTTGTAATCCGCATCAGGTGTCTCTGAAAACGTTGCGAGCGTAGCCACTTTCAGAGGTTCCCTTCAGTAATTCAGTGTATCAGGCCCGGGTGGCGGAATCGGTAGACGCAGCGGACTTAAAATCCGCCGGCCTTAAACGGTCGTGCCGGTTCGACTCCGGCCCCGGGCACCAGAACAATCGCATCACCCTGCGTCAAAAGCCCGTAATCTCTTCTTTATCAAAGGGTTACGGGGTTTTTTTATTGCCTGATTAAAGTGGGCCCCAGAAATCAGACCAGTCAAATGGTACGAGATTATTAGACCACTGTACTCATCGGAACTCAAGATGACACACGATATACCTTAAAAACCAGAAAATTACTGGGATGGATTATAAAAACGGAGTGATATCTTCATTTCCGATGAGTATAACAGCTAAGAATAAAAACACCCTCTCACAGATGCTCTTCCGGGGCATTAGCAAGAACACTATATACCATTTCTTTAAGTTTTTTTACCACAGGACTTGCATCGTCTTCTGCCAGTACGAAAAAAAAAGAAATTGGAATATCTAATGCCATACAAATAGCTTCTATGTGCTTTTTAGAAAGCCATGCTCTTTCTCCTCTTTCAAGTTTACTGATAAAAGTAATGCTTAGCTTTACTTGCTCTGCTAATTCACGTTGACTCAATTTTCGTATATTACGTAGTTCAACGAGTGCGTTTCCAATAGAAGATGAAGTGATTTCCATTTAGTTTCCCATGATTTTTCCCATTAATTCAGAAGTTAAACTTATTGAACTGCCAATAATTTTGGCACCTTGAAATATCTGAATTGTCAGATCTAAAAAATTTCTACGTTTTCTCTCAGGAAGACTGTCAATCAGTAATTGCAGGTTTTTCAGCTCGCTTAGTATAAGCGACGTATTTAAATCACTATTCTCTACTAACTTACGTATATTTTGGATAGAAATATTCGCTTTTCCAACCCTTTTATCATGTTCTTCCCTCCCCACAGAAAGGTCTTCGAGATTTTTTTTGCTCATAAGATGACTCCAAAAAGTTATATTTCAGACTACGTTCGATCATCCGAAAAATATATAAACCATACATTCCTTGGAACGTCCTCTTGCTTCCCTGCAGTACATGCCGTAGGCAAGACGGATGTTGCCTCAGCCAAGTAATCAGCAATAGTTCATATACCAAGGTGAAAATAACATACTGTTCTCTTATGGAGCTCAATTTGGAATTTTTATGAGGATAAAAAGTTTCCTCGCAGTTTGGATAAAACGATTCTATAAGTTGACTCAAACATAAATCATATTCATTTTTTATAACATATGCTTTTTTTAACTTTTTTATCATTTCAATTTTATGTGAACTATGAATATAGGATGAGCCCTTGCATATGATGACTGCTAGTAGGTCTAATTCTTTCAATATACTATTGCACATGTAATTTTCCTCATAATGTATGAAATATAGGATGAACACTGATCACGCTCAATAAACGTATGGTACAAAGAGTACCATATTCGATGAAGTGTAGTCAAGTCTATTGTGTCGCTCCTTCAATCTCTCAGGGTTTGATCCCCCGTAGCTTGTTGCAGGGTATTGGTGGCCTGTGCCTACTTGAAAAATTGGGGTGATTTTCAACATTTCGAATTGCTGGAAAGTCTGATAAAATTGACTGGCTTTACATGACCTAAATATTTGATATTACTGGAATAATGCAGGTAGTCTACTCAGCTTTGTCTAAGATCAGGGTATTCTGCCCAAGATGCATGCATGGGCGGGGTTTCCGCCCTCGTCCTGTCTGACCAGCCCGGAATTCGATAAGAGCCTTTAATCTAAAGTTTGGATTGTTGTACAAAGGCTATCGAAACCACGGTGCGGCAAAGCGAGTTATGGGGGCTGTGTTAGTGGGATGTGCGGTGGGGAGGGACGGTTTGTGCGGCTGTTCTGATACGAAGAGTGGCGCGATACAAGGGATGTGCTGTTGTGATCATGGGCATTGAGTTGCTGCGTGAGTTAGCATCTAAAGTGGACCCCTCAGACGATCCGTTATCCCACAGACCTGAATCGGCTGAATGAAGCTTGGGAGATGGTTTGTATCCATTCTGATAGGTCTCTGGATCTGGCTTATAGCTCGGTGTAGGGGGTATACACGGCAGTGAAAAAATAACAGGTTTTTGAAGTCGTAACCAGCCCGGTAACTTTCTGACTCCGGCCCCGGGCACCAGTTTGTTTTATCAGGGTACAAAAAACCCGAAGTCTGTCTGTTCAGGCTTCGGGTTTTTTTGTGTCACTCAAGTTAAGCACCACATACAACAACGTCATTCTACGCGGCAGCATCGCTGCCGTTGCAGAATCTTCCAGATCTACGCAAATCTGGTACCGCTGGCGATGGATTCGGTGACTTTCCTAAGCTCCGCGTGGAATGACATGTGGGGCCATCCGGGAAGATCGGCAGAAGTAAATATCCTCCGGCAAAGCCGGAGGCTTTATTTTGTGAACCGCTCAAAGCGGTGTATAAACGGTGCTATCGCACCTTGAGCCCCCTGAAGGGGGCCACATTATGTTTGAGTTTCGGATAAACATGGTATCAATCAGCCACTTTCTAGTGACGGACGATAGTCGCATCACTATACAAATATAGTCGTACAAACATCCCTGCATCCAAACTTCCGAGTAACACCAAAACACTTCCTATACTATATTTTGGTAAAGTACTGCATCAAGTTTAATTCTTTCAGACAACTCATTAAGTTGCAACACTGATCATGTTTTTTAAGTCAGCCTTATAATCCTGGAACTGTCAAACTTTTAGTGCCTCCCCAGCAAAGCTGGGGGTTCTCCTTTTGTTAATAGTCTGTTTAACAGGCTTGTGCGTAACTACAGTGCGTCAGTCAGTTAACCGGTTGAAAATAATATTTCAGATTTACGCTGAGGACGCCGATTTTATCTAAGTGCTCATATGTCAGCTCGGCGGCAATATAGCGATCCACATAATAACCGAAGCCGCCGCTGACACCGAATTCCCGGAGATTGTCAGTGGTTGAATCAATCAGTGTATTCAGCGGCTCAGGCAGGAGCTTGTCTATTCTGTAAACGATGCGACCATAAGCGGGTGCGACAAAATAATACATCCTCTTGTGACCGGGTTGGTACTGTACCCGGACAGAGAGTGCTGTCAGGCTTTCCAGCCGGGCCCGGGCCTGGTTACCATTGTGTGGCACAGTCGAAGTACCCATACTCTGGCCGACCCGGATTTCCGGAATGACAGACAAGCCTCTTTCCGGTAGTCGGATCTGGTATCCCAGAGAACCGGATAACCCGGCCTGATCAACTGAGATACCATCCTGTTCGACATACAGGTGTGTGTAGCTGATACCGCCGACCCAGTTAGCGGATGCGGTACAGGCAGACAGGCTCAGTATGCAGGCTGAGAATAATGTTTTCAAGATGTTGCTCCTGAGGTTTGGAGTGTAATAACAGGCCGACTAATCAGCCTGGCGACGCAGGAATGCCGGAATATCCAGATATTCTAAATCCTGTGTTTCATCGTTTGCAACATAGCCTCGCGGATAATCCGGTTGACCGCCACCAACAGCAGCCATTTTTGCCTCGTTGTGTGACGAAACCAGCTTCAGGTTGTTTTCAGGCTGGCTGGCTTGTTGTGTATTGCCAATGCCGGTGGCCACCACAGTGACCCGGACTTCATCCTGCATGTCCATATCAATCACAGTACCGACCACGACAGTGGCCTCCTCATCGACAAATTCCTTGACGATACTGCCCACCTCATCAAACTCGCCGATGGATAAATCCATGCCTGCTGTAATATTGACCAGTAAGCCGCCTGCACCAGACAGATTGATATCCTCCAGCAGCTGATCGTTGATAGCGGATTCGGCCGCATCACGTGCGCGGTTTTCGCCGCAGGCAGTACCGGTACCCATCATTGCCTCGCCTTTTTCACTCATTACGGTGCGGACATCAGCAAAATCGACATTGATCAGACCAGGTCGGGTGATCAGTTCGGCAATGCCCTGCACGGCGTTATACAACACATCGTTGGCCTGTTTGAACGCATCCAGCAGAGAAGTTGATTTACCCAGTACCGTAAGTAATTTTTCATTTGGTACCACAATCAGGGAATCCACTCGCTCACGTAATTCAGCGATTCCGGCCTCGGCAATCTTCATTCGTTTGCTGCCTTCAAACGGAAATGGCTTAGTTACCACCGCTACTGTCAGAATATCGTGTTCCTTGGCGATTTCAGCAATCACCGGAGCGGCACCGGTACCGGTACCGCCGCCCATGCCCGCCGTGATAAACACCATATCGGCACCCTTCAGCTGCTCGCTGATCCGGTCACGTGCCTCTTCGGCAGCTTCCTGTCCGACCTTGGGGTTGGCACCGGCACCGAGACCACGAGTCAGGTGCTCGCCCAGACGTAATTTGGTACTCACTTCAGCATTATTCAGTGCCTGAGCATCGGTATTGGCACACATGAACTCCACACCTTCCAGGTGTGACTGCAACATATGACTGACTGCATTGCCGCCGCCGCCGCCAACGCCAATCACCTTGATCACAGCATGTTGATTGTCCAGATCCATCAGTTCAAACATGGTCTTGCCTCTGCGGGAAAAAGTCAGATGAGTTGGTCAGAATAATATCAGGTCTTTATCTGTTATGGTGTCTAAAAATTGCCCTGAAACCATTGTTTCATGCGTTGCCAGATGGCCTGCAGACCAGTGTCCGGTAACAAGGGGCCGGGGCGTTGTCGACGGGTCCGGCTGTCCTGCTGAGCATACAGCAGCAGGCCGACCCCGGTAGCGTGGATCGGATCCCGTACATTCGGTAAGCCGTGAATATGAGTCGGTACACCGAGGCGTACCGGCATATGAAATACTTCTTCAGCCAGATCCAGCAGACCCTCCATCTTTGCACTGCCACCAGTCAGTACAACACCGCCGGCAGCCTGTTCGGCCAGACCTGAATATTGCAGCTTGCTCTGGATCAGACCGAGCAATTCGTCATAACGAGGTTCCACCACCTCAGCCAGGGTTTGTCGGGATAATGAGCGGGCCGGGCGGTCCCCGATACTGGGTACCTCAATCTGCTGTTCAGTATGTACCAGCGAGGCGAGGGCACACGCATATTTCTTTTTGATCTCTTCTGCGGCCAGAGTCGGTGTGCGCAGACCGACCGCAATATCGTGTGTGACCTGATGTCCGGCAATCGGGATCACATCGGTATACCGGATCCCGCCATTTTTATATAACGCAATATCGGTGGTACCCCCCCCGATATCAGCCAGGCAGACGCCCAGCTCTTTTTCGTCTTCCTGCAATACGGCATGACACGAAGCCAGTTGTTCCAGCACCAGGTCTTCTACTTCCAGACCACAACGCTGGATACATTTGGTGATATTCTGGACTGCGCTGACCGCGCCGGTGACCAGATGCACCCTGGCTTCCATACGGATGCCGGACATGCCGATCGGATCCTGAATGCCTTCCTGGTTATCAATGATGAATTCCTGCGGCAGAATGTGCAGAATCTCGCGGTCAGCCAGTGTGGGCACCGCCCGGGCCGCATCAATGACCCGATCCACGTCCGTCTGCGTCACCTCGCGATCCCGGATCGCGACGATCCCCTCTGAGTTCTGGCTGGCGACGTGACTGCCGGCAATACCCGCATACACGCTGCTGATTTCGACCCCGGACATCAGTTCAGCTTCGGCCACTGCACTCTGAATCGCCTGCACGGTGGATTCAATGTCAACCACCACGCCCTTTTTCAGGCCATGCGAATCGCATCGCCCCAAGCCGATCACATCAATGCCGTAGTCGTCGCGCACTTCGCCGACAATCGTTGCAATCTTTGAGGTGCCGATATCCAGACCGACAATGATATTTTTATCGTGTTTTTTCGGCATTAAGCAGCATCCTTAAACAAGACGGCGAACCCCTGCGGGTAGCGCAGGTCAATCCGGCGCGCCGGTTCGGGTAATTGCGGATAAATCTGAATAAAATCGCGCCAGCGTTGTAATGGTTGATGCTGGCCCAGCCATACTGTCAGATCCGGGTCCAGCCGGACAGTCCAGCTGCCCGGCGGATGACGTTGCAGACGGCGTAAATGCAAACCTGAATCAGACAGGCTGGATTGAATCTGCAGCAGCAGGGCAACCAGTTCGTCTGCCTGGTCTCTGGCACCGATCAGCACCGGTAAGTCCAGAGCGACCGTTTGTGCCGGGCGGAATAATTCACCTTCAGTATTGATCCAGACTACCGGATCCGTATCTCCCCAGCGGGCCAGTGGTACCTGTTCCACCAGGGTGATATGCACCGCATCCGGCCAGACGCGGTGTACATGTGCTTCAGCTACCCAGGGCAGTGCCAGACAGATGGCCTGCAACTGTGGCAGATCCAGACTGAAAAAACCGCTATTGACCAGATGTTCGCCCAGCACCGGTTCAATCCGGGCCGGATCCAGATAGCGAAACTCGCCCTGAATCCGTACCACCTGCAACGGGAAAAATGCCGGGTTCGCCAGATAATACCACCAGCACCACAGACTACCCCCCGCCAGCAGACTCAGCCAGATCAGGGGCCGGATCCAGCGCAGCCTGACGTCAGTCTGTGCCATCAGGCTGTGCCAGCGTTTGCGCCAGAATCTCCAGTACCAGCCCGGTAAAATCCAGCCCGACCGCTGCGGCTGCCTTTGGTACCAAGCTCAGTTCAGTCATCCCCGGCACAGTATTCACCTCAATCAGCCAGGGCTGTTGCGCCTGATCCAGCATCAGATCCACGCGACCCCAGCCGCGACAATCCAGTGCCGCAAATGCCTGCAGGCATAACGTTTGTATCTGTTGTTCCAGAGCAGCATCCAGACCGCACGGAATCTGATGACGAGTATGCCCGGCCTGATACTTGGCCGTATAGTCATAAAAGTCCCGGTCTGTCCCCAGACGGATCAGTGGCAGAGCCCGGGTACCCAGAATGCTGACAGTGTATTCTGTCCCGGATACACATTGTTCAGCAATCACATGATTGCCACAGGCCTTTGCATCGCGCCAGGCGTTGCTGAGCTGAGTGGTATTCTGCACCCGGCTGATCCCGATACTGGAGCCTTCCAGTGCAGCCTTGATCATCAGCGGGAAGCCTGTTTGCGCGATTGCCTGAGTCAGATCTTCTTCAGAGTCAAGCAGTAACCAGTCGGGTGTCGGTAAGTTCATGCCACGCCAGACCAGCTTGGTACGGTGTTTGTCCATCGCCAGAGCGGCACCTAGTACACCACTGCCGGTACAGGGCAGACCGAGCAATTCCAGAGCACCGGGTAGCTGACCATCTTCGCCGCCACGACCATGCACACAATTAAATACCCGATCAAAGCCAGTCAGCTGTTGTAACAGGTCAGACTGTTGCAGATCAACCGGATATGCCGCAATCCCGGCGGCCTGTAAAGCAGCTAACACCGCAGTACCACTGCGTAACGAGACCTCACGCTCATTCGCCCAGCCGCCCATCACGACAGCGACCCGGCCAAACATTTCCGGATCCCGGTTCATGCAGTCTCTCCCACGATATGCACCTCGGGTTGCAGCAGAATGCCTTGTTGTCGTTGTACTTCAGCCTGCATCTGGACGATCAGATCTTCGATATCACGGGCAGTTGCTGTGCCGGTGTTCAGAATAAAATTCGCATGTTTTGCTGAGACCTGCGCACCGCCGATCTGATGGCCCTTCAGACCGCAGACCTCAATCAGGCGGGCGGCAAAATCACCGGGTGGATTGCGAAAGGTTGAGCCGCCACTCGGTTTACCGGTCGGTTGGCTGGTGCTGCGTTGTTGTAATAGCTGGCGAATCCGGGACTGTTCCTGCGTGGCATCACCGGCGCGAAACTGCAATGTTGCGCCGAGAAAGCCGGTATCTGCCGGTTTATCTACCTGGCGATAGGCAACCTGGAATGCCGCTGCGGCGTGTTGCTGACACACGCCGTGTCGGTTGATGGTGCGCACTTGTTGTACACAGTCCCAGGTCTCACCACCAAAGGCACCGGCGTTCATCGCCAGTGCGCCACCGATGGTGCCCGGAATCCCGGCCAGGAACGTGGCACCGGCCAGTCCGGCGCGGGCGGCAGCCCGCGCTATTCTGGCGCAGGCTGCCCCGGCCCCGATGTGTAATTGTGTACCTGCAATCTCAAACTGAGCCAGACGACCATGTAGTGCGATCACCGTTCCGGCAAAGCCGCCGTCCCGTACCAGCAGGTTACTGCCGAGACCGAGCCAGAGCAGTGGCTCATTTCCCGGCAGTTGTGCTAAAAACCGACCGAGATCAACTTCGTCAGCGGGTTGATACAGCTGTCGTGCCAGGCCACCGACGCGCCAGCTTGTATAGCGTGCCAGCGGTACCTGCTTGTGCAGCGTACCGCAGCATACATCAGACATTATGCATGGGCTTTCTCAGCCTGATAACTGAAGTTACGCACTTTCCATCCATTCAGCCCGGATTTGCAGGCTGGTGAAAAAGGTTACAAGGTATCAATTTCAGTATCAGCGTTACCTGAGTCTGCTCTCCGGGGTACGCCGTAAACCCATCCGTGGGGGCTCGGCTGCGGCCGTCCGGGCCGCAGACGCCCCCGGAGAGCAGACTCAGGTAACGCCCGTTACGTGCGGTGGTGTGACCACCCATGTGGCCTTTTTCAATGTTAGTAACTGAAGTTACGCACAAACCTGTTAAACAGACTATTTTGCCGATCTTCCTGGATGTCCCCACATGTCATTCCGTGCGGAGCGTAGCGAAGTTGCGGAATCCATCGCCAGTGGTTCCGGATTTGCTTAGATTTGGTGGGTAAATCAGGAAGATTCTGCGACGGCAGCGATGCTGCCGCGCAGAATGACGTTGTTGTGTATCGTGCGTAACTTCAGTTAGTCAGTCAGCTCCGGCTTACTGGGGAATATTGATTTTAATTTCGTTCAGCTGTTCCTGTCTGGCTGATTGCTCATTCAAATAATAGGTAGCCAGATTGTCCAGGTTGTATCCGTACTCTCTGGCCAGGCCATCTTTTATAGTCCATAGTTCTTTGATAATTTCATCAGTCATTGTATTACACGCCTATTAATTCAACAGGTGTTGCTATTTCAGGGCACTGATACCCATATCCTCTGATAATGTTTCTGAGTTTAGGCTTGATTTCAGCATTATCTATGTGTTTGCAATTCCAGGTAAGCAGAAAATCCATACCCTGAACTGCTGAAATGGCAATATGTAATGAATCATTGAGTGCTTTTTCGGGTATCCCGCCCTCTGCAATCAGTATCTTAGATAGCTTAACAGATGTTTCATCAAGTTGCAGGATGTCTATATCTTCAAGTGCCTTTAATCGTCTTGCTGCTGCTGACTTATCTTCCCTACCTGATTCTTTAATCACAACCTCAGAAATATACAGCTTAAACCGGTTTCTTTGTGTTTCCCACCAACTCATAGTTGTTTTTTGCCATGCAGCAGCGATAAGGTTGCCTGATGGTCTTGCCGTCAGATAAGAGACAATGGATGTCTCAATATAGACTTTTTTCATTAGTATCTGATATAAGCCGGATAAGTGGCTATAACGCGATGGAGATGGCTGCAGCACACGCGTTAGCGGCTTTGCGCGCCTGAGTGGTGTTGTCCGCTGTGGCCAATGCAACGCCCATCCGGCGTTTGCCGGATACCGCTGGTTTGCCGAACAAACGCAGCTGCGTATCGGGTAGTGCCAGTGCCTGCTCCAGATGTCCGAACTCAACCTGCTGACTTTCACCTCGTGCCAGAATCACGCTGGAGGCTGCAGGTCTGAGCTGTGTGATCTGCGGGATCGGCAGATCCAGAATCGCCCGTACATGCAGGGCGAATTCAGATAAATCCTGCGAGACCAGTGTCACCAGACCCGTATCGTGCGGGCGGGGCGAGACCTCGCTGAAGATGACCTCATCTCCCCTGATAAACAGTTCAACACCAAACAGTCCCTTGCCTCCCAGAGCACCCGTGATCTTTTCTGCGATCGTCTGCGATTGTTGCCAGGCGGCTTCGCTCAGGGCCTGCGGTTGCCAGGATTCCTGATAATCGCCCGCAACCTGCCGATGACCGATTGGCGCACAAAATGATGTGCCATCCCGGTGCCGGACGGTCAGTAGTGTGATCTCAACATCAAAATCAACCCAGCCTTCAACGATCACTTTACCTTTACCGGCTCGCCCACCGTCCTGTGCATACGCCCAGGCCGCCCTGATATCATTCTGCTGACGTACGACCGATTGCCCTTTACCGGATGAGCTCATGATGGGTTTCACTACACAAGGCAGCCCGATGGTTTCAATCGCCTGCAGATAATCCTGTTCAGTTGTTGCAAATGCAAACGGGCTGGTCTTCAGCCCCAGCGTTTCTGCTGCCAGACAGCGGATCCCTTCCCGGTTCATGGTCAGTTGCGTTGCTCTGGCGTTGGGCACCACGCTATATAGCCCGCGTCTTCCAGTTCTGCCAGGGTGTCAGTCGCAATCGCTTCAATTTCAGGCACAATCAGATCCGGTTGTTCCTGCTGTATTACCTGGCGTAATGCGTTTCCGTCCAGCATATTGATCACGTGTGATCGGTGCGCTACCTGCATCGCAGGCGCGTTAGCGTAGCGATCCACGGCAATGACTTCAACTCCGAGTCGTTGCAACTCAATGGCGACTTCTTTTCCGAGCTCACCTGCACCGCATAACAGGACTTTTTTCGCACCCGGACTGAGTGGTGTACCAAGACTGACTGACATGATGAATGCTCTCTATGGCGTATTATGTTTGTTTTTCTCTTGAGTACCAGTAATCTGGTTTTCTATAAGAAATAAAATGTTCACGATTTCTGGTATTTCTTAAACACCTCGCATACCGGTATGGCTTGCATTGTGCCATCTTCATAGGCCTTGATACGCGCATCTGTCTCCCGTCCCCATACGGCATCAATATCAGTATCAGGCTTATCCAGGCTGGCAAGCAATTTTTCAATGATATCGGAACGTTCAGGTGCGGTTGATGCAAGCGCCTGATCAACGACTGAGTTTATCGCGGCAGACATTTTTTTACCTGGTATCTGTGGTTACGCATAAGCCTGTTAAACAGACTATTTTTGCCGATCTTCCTGGGTGGCCTCACATGTCATTCCGCGCGGAGCGTAGCGAACTCGCGGAATTCATCGCCAGCGGTGCCGGATTTGCGTAGATCTGGCGGGTAAATCAGGAAGATTCTGCGACGGCAGCGATGCTGCCGCGCAGAATGACGTTGTTGTATGTCGTGCGTAACTTCAGCTGGTAAGGAACAGGGTGCGGGCAGCCTGGCCGATGTCACCGGCACCGGCAGTGAGCACGATATCGTCTGACCGGATCAGGTCGCGCAGGGTGTGCGGCAGATCGGCAATCCGGGCGACATAAGTCGGGGCTGTGCCTCGACGGGTGGTGATCGCAGCGCACAGGTCGGTTCCGCTGGCACCCGTGATCGGAGCCTCGCCGGCAGTATAGATGTCGCACAATATCAGGTTTTCAATGTCGGCGAGCAGTGTGACCAGTTCGTCGAACATGTCGCGGGTGCGGGTATAGCGATGTGGCTGATACGCGACCAGCAGCCGTCGCTCCGGCCAACCGTCGCGAATCGCCGCCAGAGTTGCGGCCAGCTCCGCCGGGTGGTGTGCGTAATCATCAATCCAGGTGATTTCTCCCTGTGGCAGGTTGCACTGCCGGGTATTGAAACGCCGCCCGACACCCTGAAAGTTGCGTAGCGAGGCCTGAATCACGGTGGTGTCAATCTGTAACTGTAGCCCGATGCTGATCGCAGCCAGTGCATTCTGTACATTGTGTCGTCCGGGCAGCGGTATCCGGACGCTGAATGGCGGACGATCCGGGGCCGTCACCTGAAACTGGCTGATGTGGCCTCGTTGCTGATAGTCAGATGCGCGCACAGCTGCTTCGTCTGCAAAGCCATAGCCGACCACGGTTCGCTGAATGTCCGGAATCAGATCGCGCACTGCCGGATGATCCAGGCACAGGTGGGCCTTTCCGGTATCCGGCAGTTTGTGCAGAAACTGCATGAAGGCAGCGTGCAGACGTGTCATGTCACCGTCATAGGTACCCATATGGTCCGGATCCAGGCTGGTCACGACCGCAAGTGCGGGGAATAACTGGACCAGGGAACCATCACTTTCGTCTGCTTCAGCGACCAGATAATGCGGGTCGTCACCCTGTTGTGCGTTGCAGCCGGTTGCGTTTAATGAGCCGCCGAGCACATAGGTGGGTGCCAGTCCGGCATCCATCAGCAGGGTACTGACCAGTGCGCCGACCGTGGTCTTGCCATGGCTGCCGGCAATCGCGATGCTGAAACAAGACCGCATCAGTTCGGCCAGCATCCGGGCGCGCAGCAGTACCGGGATGTTGCGTGCCTGTGCGGCCAAGACTTCCGGGTTATCATCTGCTACGGCACTGGAGATGACCACAAGGTCCACATCACCCAGATTGTCTGCACGATGCCCGATATGGATGGTCGCCCCCTGTGCTGCCAGCCGTTCGGTGGCAGTATTCGGCTGGAGATCGGATCCGGTGACCGGATGGTTCCGGCTGAGCAACACCTGGGCGATGCCGCTCATCCCGGCACCGCCGATACCGATCAGATGGACCCGATCCGGCCCGATCCGGCCCTGAGAAGGCGGTCGGTCGCGTGGCGCGTCTGCAAAGATGTCCTGGTCCTGAAGGCTCATGATGATGCGCTCAATGATGTTGCCGCCCGGAGACAGGCCGCAGCGATCTGTGCAGCAGCCTGAGGTTGGGCCAGCGTACGGGCCTGTGCAGCCATCTGTTGTCGCCGACTCGGGTCGGCGCTGAGTTGTTCCAGTTGTCTTGCCAGGACATCTGATGTCAGGTCTTTTTGCACAATGAGTATAGCGGCTCCTGCCTGTACCAGTACCGCTGCATTGCGGGTCTGATGGTCGTCTACGGCATGTGGGTAGGGTACCAGAATCGCAGCACAGCCGACTGCTGCCAGTTCGGCGACCGTCAGGGCACCACTGCGACAGATCACCAGATCGGCAGCGGCATAGGCTGCGGCCATATCGCTGATAAAGGGTACCACATCGGCGTTCAGCTGATGTGCTTGGTATAGGTTACGGGTCTGTTCGGTCTTGCCACGTCCGGCCTGATGCAATACCTGCACTGGTTTTGTCAGGCGGGCGAGGGCAGGTGGTACGGCCTGATTCAGTGCCTGGGCACCGAGTGAGCCACCGAGTACCAGCAGACACAGTGGTGTATCCAATGTATGTTGTGTCTGGCGTTCAGCTGCGGGAGGGTACTGGTATAAGGGGTCCCGCACCGGATTGCCGACTAGCGTCGGGTTGCAGCGGGCCGGAAACGCATTGGCAAACGCACTCAGCGTATGCCTGGCGAAGCGTGCCAGGATGCGATTGGTCAGTCCGGCGACCGCATTCTGTTCGTGGATTACCAGCGGGATGCGTAGCCACAGGGCGGCTATGCCGCCCGGTCCGGCAGCAAAGCCGCCCATACCGAGGACCACCTGCGGTTGCCAGCGACGCAGTTTGCGGCGTGCCTGCCATATGGCCTGTATCAGCACCAAGGGTGCCCTGAGTGTTGCCCATGTCCCCTGTCCGCGTAGCCGCAGGGTCGGGATGGTCTCCAGCACCAGGCCGTGTTCTGGTACCAGACGCGACTCGAAGCTATCGGGTGTGCCTAACCAGCGGATCTCATGCCCTGCCGCCTGCAGATGTTCGGCGACTACCAGTGCCGGAAACACATGGCCGCCAGTGCCGCCGGCTGCGATCAGGATGCGCATACGGTATTGTCCCGGTGCAGCCGGAGCAGGATGGCACTCGCGACCAGGCAGACGAGCAGGCTGTTGCCACCGAAGCTCAGAAACGGCAGTGTCAGTCCCTTAGTTGGCAGTACGCCCAGATTCACGCCGATATTCAGAAATGCCTGGACGCCGAGACACAGGCCGAGACCATATGCCAGATAGGCGGCATGCTGTGCGTTACGTGCCTGTGCGGCCTGTCCGATCGCGAATGCCCGCCACAGCAACAGGCTGAACAGGACGATGACTGCCAGTGTGCCGATCAATCCCAGCTCTTCGCCGATCACGGCAAGCATAAAGTCTGTGTGTGCTTCCGGCAGATGAAAATGTTTCTGGATACTGTTGCCCAGACCGACTCCGAACAGGCCGCCGCGTCCGAACGCAATCAGGGCCTGGACTAGCTGGTAACCGGCATCTCTGGCATGTTGCCAGGGATCCAGAAAGCTGACCACGCGATCTATCCGGTAATCGGCGACCAGGATCAGGATCGCCAGCACTATCAGGGCGAGGATGCCGGGCAGGATAAAATGACGCAGGCGGGCACCCGCCAGAAACAACAGGGCGAAGGTCAGAAACAACAGGACTGCAACGGTACCGAAATCAGGCTGCAGCACAATCAGACCACACGGCATCAGTAACACCAGAAATGGCTTGCTGAAGCCCCACAAGCTGGATTCGACTTCAGCCTGGCGGCGTGCCAGATAGCCCGCCAGATACAGCACGGCAAACAATTTCATCAGTTCGGCAGGCTGCAGCCGGAACAGCGGCAGCGGTAGCCAGCGTCGGGCACCGTTCACCTCGTGGCCCAGACCGGGCAGCCAGATCAGTCCGAGCAGGATCAGACCACCACCATACAGCCAGACGCTGCCCTTATCCCACCAGTGGATCGGTACCTGATACGCCAGGATGGCCAGAAAGAGGCCCAGCCCGAGCGCGAGACCATGTCGTTGTACATGTTCCCAGGGTGCGGTCGGGTGAATATGCAGCGAGCCGGAGGCGACCATCACCATGCCGAAGCCAAGCAACAGGATCAGGATAGTGCACAACATCCAGTCCTGATCATGTATTGCGGCAGGTTTCATGACAGTCGTTGCTGTACCAGATGGCAGAAGTGCTCACCGCGTGCGGCAAACCCGGAAAATTGATCAAAACTGGCGCAGGCGGGCGAGAACAACACATGATCGCCAGTTTGCGCCAGCCGGGCCGCCTGCGTGACGGCTGCAGCCAGATCGTCCACCGCGATCCGGGTACAAGGAACACAGGGTGCGATCTGCGCCTGATCCTGCCCGAACAGCACGACAGCGCGGGCACAACGTGCCAGGACGGGTGTCAGTGGCGTAAAATCAGCTGATTTGCTCTGACCACCGAGCAGCACCACGGCGCGCCCGCCATCGGACTGATACAATCCGTCCAGCGCAGCAATTGTTGCACCGACATTGGTGGCCTTGCTGTCGTTATACCAGCGTACACCGTCCATCTCAGCGACAAACTCAGTCCGGTGCGGCAGGCCGGGAAAGGAACGCAACACATCGCACATGGTATGCGACGGCAGACCCAGAGCGGACCCGATCGCCAGGCTCGCCAGGGCATTTGCCTGATTATGCCGTCCGGCGATGCGCAGATCGTTGGCACGTAGCAGGCGTTCCGGGCCGCGACACAACCAGTCCACACCAGCCACACGGCGCAGGCCGAAGGCATCTGCTGTGGCCGGTGGGCCGAACGAAAACAATTGTCGCTGGCCGGATGTCGGCATCGCCATCACTTGTGGATCGTCTGCGTTCAGCACCGCCGTCTCAGCACCACGCAGAGCGACAGCCTTCGCTGCCGCATAAGATGCCATGTCGCCATGCCAGTCCAGATGATCAGCCGACAGATTCAGCACGGTCGCAACCTGAGCGCGCAGCGAATGGGTGCTGGCGAGCTGAAAGCTGGATAATTCCAGTACATACAATTGTGCTGACTGCGCCAGCAAATCCAGTGCCGGGGTGCCCAGATTACCGCCGACAGCGACACAGATGCCGCTGGCACGCGCCATCTCACCAACCAGTGTCGTGACCGTGCTTTTGCCGTTCGAACCAGTGATCGCGACCACCGGCGCATGCACTGCGCGGGCAAATAATTCGATATCACTGACTACCGGTACGCCGCGTGCCAGCGCGGCCTGGATCTGAGGTGTGTTGAGTGGTACACCCGGACTGACCACCAGGCGATCTGCCTGTGCGAATGCCTGATCAGTAAACGGAAACACCGCAACATCGGGATATTGACCCCGCAGCTGAGCCAGCAAAGGCGGTTGTTCGCGTGAATCGGCCACTGCCACCGACTGGCCCTGCGCCATCAGATGTTGCACGACTGACCAGCCGGTTGCACCCAGGCCAACCACCAGCGTATGACGAGCACTATGTGCTGCAGGGGTATCAGTGGTCTGATGCATCAATGTCGTGCATTCTGTGAGCAATGGTGTCAGCACTGAAATCATGACCCTGTGGCCAGTAGATGCCACAAAAATTGCTCTTAACCAGCTTCAGATATTCTATGTTTTTCAGTTGACCAAAGATACCTTGTTCCGTGTATGGCGATACATCGAAATAACCTTTTCTTCCATCACTCAGTTCTACGAATAACTGCAGGTCTTTATGATAGACGACCTGTTTTACCTTTAACATGCTGGTTTTATTTCAAGGGTGATATTCTGAAAGGTTCTTTGCCGGAAGAAGCAAGCTTCCTGCACGTGATTTCTGAGGTTCATATCATGCTTTTATGAAGATTTTCTTTCTGCCAGAATCATGGTGGATAAAGATTCGCCTTTTATGATCTTTCTGTTAATTTTTCTTTTCCAGGATGGTATTTTTTGTTTTTTCAGGGCACCTGTTGAGTTCCATTCTCCGATTTCAGTAGAGCGGTTCAGCATAATATGGATTAGCGGATTTTGAGGCTGGCCAGGCCGATCAGTACCAGAATCACGGTGATGATCCAGAAGCGTACAATCACGCGTGGCTCCGGCCAGCCCTTCAGTTCAAAATGATGGTGCAAAGGGGCCATGCGGAAGATGCGTCGCCCGGTCATCTGGTATGAGGCGACCTGCAGTATGACAGAGATGGTCTCCATCACAAAGATACCGCCCATGATAAACAGCACGATTTCCTGGCGTACGGCGATGGCGACCATGCCGAGTGCTGCGCCCAGCGCGAGTGCGCCGACATCGCCCATGAAGACCTGCGCCGGGTAGGTGTTAAACCACAGGAAGCCGAGCCCGGCACCGACCAGAGCGGCGCAGAAGACCGCCAGTTCGCCGGTGCCGGGCAGGTGCGGCATCAACAGATAATGCGCTAACCCGGCATGACCGGAGACATAGGCAAAGACCATCAGGGCTGCAGCGACCAGTACGCAGGGCAGGATCGCCAGTCCGTCCAGCCCGTCAGTCAGATTGACTGCATTGGAAGTGCCAACCACAACGAAGTAGCTGAGTAACAGATAGCTGGGGCCTAATTGCCATACCAGGTCTTTTATAAAAGGCACATGCAGCTGGGTTTCGGCTGGCAGGCTCGCGGTATAGTACAGAGTGGCTACGGCGACCAGTGCGAGTCCGGATTGCCAGGCATACTTCCAGTGTGCCGCCAGGCCACGGCTGTTTTTCAGCACCAGCTTTTTGTAGTCGTCCCACAGTCCGACCAGACCGAAGGCGAGGGTGGTCAGCAGGACCACCCAGACATAGCGATTACCCGGATCGGCCCATAACAGGGTCGCGACAGTGATTGCGAGCAGGATCAGGGCACCGCCCATGGTAGGTGTGCCTGCCTTCGGGATATGGCTTTGCGGGCCATCATTCCGCACCGTCTGTCCGACCTTGTAGCGACTGAGCCAGCGGATCATCGGGCCACCGATCAGCAGTGAGACCAGTAGTGCGGTCAGGACCGCCAGGATGGTGCGCAGCGTGATGTAGCGAAACACACCGAATCCGCTGAAGTAGGTGCTGAGCAGGTCAGCCAGTTCATACAGCATGTGAGGGTTCTTGCATGTCAGGTGTCGGCGCGCAGTTGTTGTACCACCTGATCCATGTGAGCACTGCGCGAACCTTTGATCAGGACGCTTTCCCTGGCCTGAGCGGTCTGGTTCAGATAGGCCAGCAGCCCGGCCCGGGTGGCAAAATGCGGGCTGCCATGTGTGGCACTTGCCTGGCGGCTGTCCGTGCCGCAACTGAGCAGTCGCTCAATCCCGAGTTGGCGGGCGGTCTGGCCCAGTTCGGTATAGTGAGCAGTGCCATCTGGTCCGGTTTCGGCCAGATCTCCCAACACCAGAGTGCGGCGACCCGGTGCCTGGCTGAGTACTTGCAGCGCAGCTCGGACCGAATCTGCATTGGCGTTGTAGCTATCGTCGATGATCCAGCCACCCTGTGCGGTCCGGTGCGGACTGAGCCGACCGGGCACGGGTGGCAGGGTGGCCAGGCCTGCGATGATGTCTGCAGCAGACATGTCAAGCTGTTCGGCAACCGCAATGGCAGCCAGTGCATTCTGGCGGTTGTGTTCGCCGGCCAGTTGTTGCGTGATCGTATAGGTCTGGCGCACTGTGTGCACCTGGAAAGTCGCACGGTAGCCGGTTTCGTGCCAGTCAATCTGATAATTGTGGCTACGGACTCCGGCAGTCTCTGCGGTGCCGAAGGTGTTGCAGGTGATGTGTTGCTCATCTGCCAGAGACTGCCACAGACTGGCATACGCATCATCGGCGTTATAAATAAACACGCCGTCCCGGGTCAGTCCCTGCATGATTTCGGCCTTCGCTCGGGCGACGCCAGCGACACTGCCGAAGCCCGCCAGATGGGCACGTCCGGCGTTATTCAGGACAGCGACCTGCGGTTGGGCGATGCTGCTCAGGTAGCTGATCTCGCCCGCATGGTTCGCGCCCATCTCCAGTACTGCATACGGTTCTCCGGCCCAGCGCAGCAGGGTCAGTGGCAGGCCGATATCATTATTCAGGTTACCCTGTGTGGCGAGTACCGGATGTTGTTGCGCCAGGATGTTCGCAATCATCGCCCGCAGCGTCGTCTTGCCATTGCTGCCGGTGATGCCGATCCAGTGGGTATTGCTGGCCCGCTCGCGCCAGGCGGCGGCCAGCTGGCCGAGTGCAATGCGTGTGTCCGGTACCACAATCTGTGCCAGCGGGCTGGTCTGCACCCGCCGGACGATGGCACCAACGGCACCGGCCTGTGCAGCCTGTGCCAGATAGTCATGTCCGTCGTGATCCGGCCCCTGCAGCGCGATATATAACTGACCGGGTTGCAGACTACGGGTGTCCGTGCTGACGCTCCGGTAGGGTGCATCGGCACCCTGTAGTTCGCCCTGTGTATCCCGGGTAGCACCGTGTAGTGAAGTGGCTATCGGCGGCATCAATAGTGCAGACATGTCAGGCTGTGCGGAAGGCACAGGAATCTATACCCTTGGCAACAGATGTTGCAATATTCGGGCTTTCCGGGTTTACAATCAGAGCCTGTCTGGCTGGTGAGATCAGGACATCCATATCCTCCATTGGCACAGCACCCAATAATACTTCCTCACCCAGAACTAATGCACCAGTAAAACAGCTTCTGTTTGCAAACTTCACAATAACAGGGCCAACGTAAGGGCATAAATGTTTTTTGCCGTCTGCAGTTGTCACCTCTCTTTGATACAGTTCATCCAGATCAAGCTGCATAGCAATGTGTTCTGGCACACACAAATGGAGAGCAGCGGAATCAGCTAACGCACTAACACGTATGGGGTTTAATTCCGGGTAACGAGGATTCGACAATTCAATGTCTGCGTTTACAAGACCCATAAGTTGTCCATATTGAGTCTGATGATCTTTTCTGACATACCCGAAATACCCGGTCTCATGGCCAGGCCTGTTTGGTCAGTTCTTCGATATTAAACGTTCACAGCATCTGATTGTTTCGGGATAGATGATCACTGGTTTGAATAATGTCTTATTAGTTATCATTTTCAGATTTATCTTTTTTCAGTTCGCTGAACCTGGTTGCCATTGTGGGATTCTTTTTAGTCAACTTCTTGACTGTCAGATCTTCCGCTTTATTGTTAGCAAGACGAAGATTGTTTTCCGAGCCAAGCAGAGCATCTTTTGTTTTCTGAAGATGTTTTATTGTTTTGTCAATTTCAGAAATAGCTGTTTTGAATTTTTCAGAAGCCAGTCTGTAGTTGCGTGTAAATCCCTGCTTAAAATCATCCAGTTCATCCTCAAAATTCGTGATATCAATATTCTGAGCCTTTACAATAGCCAGCTCCTGTTTGAATCGGAGAGAATTCTGAGCAGCATTGCGTAACAGGGTTATTATAGGAATAAAAAATTGCGGTCTGACCACGTACATTTTTTGATAACGGTGAGACACATCAATAATGCCTGAATTATACAGTTCACTTTCTGGTTCAAGCAGCGATACCAGAATCGCGTATTCACATTTTTTTTCGTTTCTGTCTTTGTCGAGTTCTTTCAGGAAATCTTCGTTCTTTTTTTTAGTGGCTGTTTCATCACTTTCGTTCTTCATCTCGAACATAATGGAGACAATCTCAGTATCATTCTCGTCTTTTTCACGAAAGATATAATCGCCCTTACTGCCAGTGCTGGCATCATTATCTTTTTCAAAATAGGCGTGTGGAAATGCTGTAGGTCTGATACGATTAAATTCTGTTTCACAATGTTGTTCGAGGGTTTCACCTACCATCTTGGTAGACAGGCGTGCCTTCATATCCTTCAGGCGTTCAATAGCATCTTCACGATCCTTTAGGCGTGTTTCGTACTTATCCTTGAGCGACTTTTCTGACAATTTTTTTTCTAGTTTTGTCCGATCAAGTTCATTTCTGAGTTGATCACGCTCTTTTTCCGAGGCGTTGACTGCCTCAGATATAGCGTGTTTCTGCGCCTCTTCGTTGGCACTGAGTCTGGCCTGAAGCGATTGAATCTGTGCATCCTTCTGTGCAGCGGTTTCCTGCAGCTGATTGGCATGATTCGCCTGGGCCAACTTTGATGCGGCTTTGTGATCCTGTTCTGTTTGTTTCAGCTTAGTGGCTAATGCGTCGCGTTTTTTCTCAACCATCTGCACTGCTTCAGAAACAGCTAATTTCTGAGCAGTTTCACTGGCATCCAGTCTGGCCTGTAAACGCTGGATGGTGGCCTCTTTAGCAGAGGTCTCTTTATGCATGTCATTGACTATCTGCTCCTTTGCCAGCTCAACAGCATTCTTTTTGTCGTTTTCTGCCAGTTCCAGCCGCTCATGTAACTGTTGTTCAAACTCAGTGTCCCGAACCTGTTTCACAATATCAGCATAACTGGTTTCATCAATCTTAAATGCCTGTTTACATTTCGGGCAGATGATGTCATGCATAGTGATACGTCCTTACTGTGAAAGAACAGGATAAATTACTAAAAAACGACCTTTCATGCTTCGAGGTTCGTTTAGTCGAAACTCGCAGCTTTTAGCTGTTAATCAATTTCCGGATTTTCTGCTCTAAGTGGAAAACGTTCCGGATGCTCAATAATTTCTTCTGTTAAATCAATATCCAGTTCCGGCCAGTAAAAATGACCGGACGATGGCTCTTCCACATTCAGAATAGATTGAATCGTTTGTTGTTTGAACCAGGGAAATTTTTCATATGGCATAAATAACTCTTTATTATGAGTTAAAATCCATACACCATGAGAGGAGACATGAGATACTTCAACATTTGAAGTGTTTTTGCCATGCTTTAGTAATTTCATTGTAGCGATCCTCAATCAGTGATTCGATCAGTTTCAGTTGCTTTCTTGTATACCTGTAATTTTTTGCAAGTTCGATTTCCGGCTCAAGCCAATACTTTGCCTCTCCATCGCCAGATATTACATGCACATGCATTCTTTCTTCTTCTCTCGAAAAAAAGAAGAATCTATATCCACTTTCTTTAAATACTGTAGGACTCATGCTATATTACATAATGGTGATTCTGGCCCGATAATACCTTCGTTCTATCCGATCGAAGACAGAGCACTACGGCTTTAGCTGTGGGTGAATGAGCCCGGCGACGGTACAAGGATTCTATCCTGGAAATGAGCTAGTAGACCTCATCATGTGTACCTATAGATGATAGTAAAACAGATTGCATATCTTCATGCTGGATAAACTTGAATATGATTCTCAGATCATAATTGATGCTGCATGCCCAGAATTCAAATAGCTCACCTTTTAGTTTATGCGTTTTTAGCGATGGATGGAACGGATCTTCAGACAAGGTTTTCAGTGTTGCTTGCAGGTCTTGTGTGATTTTCGGGTTTCTCTTTATAAGCTTTTTTGCTTTTTTTATAAAACTGCCTGATTTTATCAGCATCACTTTCATGACAATATAGCATGCATGATTTCTTCTGGTGTCTCAGGCTTCAGTTTTCCGGATAAGTATTCTTTTTCTGCTGAAGCGATATCTTTAGCGAGTGCTCTGCGGCGATGAGTGACAATGCGTTTTCGAATAATTTCAATGAATATTTCTTGGTCCTCCAGCGGCATTTTTTCTACATTTTCCAGTAGACTATTAAAATTGACAGCGTTATTCATTTTTTATGATTCTCTCATTATTAGCTTGTTCAAGATGATAGTCCATCATCATTTCAACAACATTTTTTAGTTCTGTCATTGCGTCTTTTTCTGTATATGCGAAGGCAAATAAATTCTGGTAGCCTGCTATTCTGGCTAAGTATCCATCTTCATCTTTTTCAATAATGATGTTGATTTTCATATCAGCCTTTTGATGATTGAAGTTCAGTGAATAAGGTCCTGTGTCAACGGTTTTTGCAGTGGGTATGCACTGGCGGCACCGTTGGTGCATACCTGAAAGTAGCCACAGAGTTGGTCGTGCCACCGCACGTGACGAGCGTTACCCGGGTCTGCGCTCCGAGGGCGTCTGCGGCCTGGATGGCCGCAGCCGAGCCCCCATGGATGGGTTTATGGCGTACCTCGGAGCGCAGACCCGGGTAGCGTTATAACTGCATTGACTGATTGGTGACAGATTGAGTGGATTCTGCGACAGCAGCTTCGCTGTGTGCAGAATGACATAGCTGGCTTCACGGGAATGCAGCTCAGGATTTCAGTATGGCGCGTACCTGCTCGAAGTCGCTGTAAGGCAGGCGTTCGGTGCCGATCTCCTGATAGGCTTCGTGGCCCTTGCCGGCGATCAGCACCAGATCCTGCGGTGTGGCTGCCGCCAGCGCGGCTGCGATGGCAGTTGGCCGGTCATGTTCCAGGTGTGCGGCATCCGGCTGCGCCATCCCGGCCAGGATATCGGCGGTGATCCGGGTGTTGCGCTCGGTACGCGGGTTGTCGTCTGTTACCCAGACCTGGTCAGCCTGTTGTTCGGCGATCGCGCCCATCTGCGGACGCTTGCCCGCATCGCGATTGCCGCCGCAGCCGAATACGCAGATCAGGCGTCCGTCAACATGTTCGCGTGCGGCCTGCAATACTTTTTGCAGTGCATCCGGGGTGTGGGCATAGTCAATCAGTATCTGTGGTTGTCCCGCGCCACCCAGCTGGCTCATGCGTCCGGGTGCGCTGCGGACCCGGGCGAGGGCGGCGTTTGCTGCGGCATGTGGTATGCCCTGACCGAGCAGGACGCCGAGTGCCAGCAGCAGGTTGTCCGCATTGTATCGGCCCCATAGTGGGCTGTGCAGGGTGCCGTCACCCCAGCTGGTCTGGTAGCGGATGCGTAGCCCGCTGGTGATCGTGTCGATCTGTTCGGCTTGGATGTAGTGCGCACTGTGTGCTCGGGCACGAGTGCCGACGGCGATGATTTCCGGTTCGGTCAGCTGCGTCAGCAGCTGCTGGCCGAACGGGTCATCGGTCTGGAGCACGGCCTGTTGCAGGCCGGGCGTGTGGAATAGCCTGGCCTTCGCTGCACCATACGCGGCCATGCTGCCGTGGTAGTCCTGATGGTCGCGTGTCAGGTTGGTGAAGACTGCGCTGCGGAAGCGCAGTCCGGCCACCCGGTTCTGTGCCAGGGCGTGTGATGAGACTTCCAGCATCACCTGGCGGATGCCTTGTGCCCGCTGGCGTGCCAGTTCGGCATACTGGCTGATCAGGTCTGGTGTGGTGTGGTGTGTGGGGTGCAGGTCGTTCAGGCGTCCGGCACCCAGTGTGCCGATGATGCCAGTCCGCCCGGGTGTCAGTGCGTCCTGTGCCTGTGCCAGGTAGTGGGTGATGCTGGTCTTGCCATTGGTGCCGGTGACGCCGGTCAGTTGCATGTCCTGGTTCGGGTCGCCGTAATAGCGTTGTGCCAGCTGGGCCAGTTGCTGGCGTAATCCGGGGTAGCTGAGTAGTGGAATCGGGAGTTGTGCTGCTTGTGCCCGGATGCGTTCTGGTGGCCAGTGGGCATCCGGTTCGGCCAGGATCGCGGCAGCACCTTTATTTCGGGCGGCCTCCAGGTAGTTCAGTCCGTGTGTGCTGGCACCCGGTACCGCCAGGTACAGGTCGCCGCGCTGGAGGGTGCGACTGTCCTGGCTCAGGCCGCTGAGGCGCAGGGTGTGTTGTGGCGGCGTCAGCTGGTATGGTGTAAGCAGTTCGCCCAGGGTCTGGCTCATGTTGGCTGAGGAGGTATCTGCATCAGGCGCAGTGCTTCGCGCATGATGCGGGCAAAGACCGGTCCGGCGACCTGTCCGCCGTAATAGTCTCCGGCACTCGGTTCATCAATGACGATGGCCAGCGCCAGGCGCGGTTGGTCGAGCGGTGCCAGGCCGACGAAGATCGCGCGGTAGCGATCTTCGCTGTAGCCACCCCGGCGGATCTTTCTGACGGTGCCAGTCTTGCCCGCGACCGGATAGCCGGGTATCGCGGCCTGGGGTGCGGTGCCGCCCGGGCTGGCGACTTGGCGCAGCAGGTAGCGTATGGTGCGGGCTGTGTCGGCACGCAGGATGCGTTCTCCGCTGACTGGTCCGGTCTGTTGCAGCAGGCTGACGGGTAGCTGAACGCCATCGTTGCCGAGTGTCGCGTAGGCCTGTGCCAGTTGCAGGGTGGTCGCTGACAGGCCATAGCCGAATGCCAGGCTGGCCTGGTCGATGCGTGACCACTGGCTGTCGTGTGGCAGGTGCCCGCTGGCTTCGGCCGGAAAGCCGGTGTCCAGGCTGCGGCCAAAGCCGATCCGGTCCAGTTGTTGCCACAGGGTGATTTTGTCCAGGCCGAGGGCAATTCTGGCGGCGCCTTCATTGCTGGAGCGTCCGAGCAGGGTAGTCAGGTTGATCTGTCCCAGTTCAGTCTGGTCCCGGATCTGTCGTGCGCCCAGAGTGATCCAGCCGCGTGTGTCGATCTGGCTGTCGGCATCCAGTTGCCCATGTTCCAGTGCAGTGGCGACGATGAAGGGCTTCATGGTCGAGCCTGGCTCGAACACGTCGGTGATGGCACGATTGCGCAGGCTCGGGCCCTTGCGGGCACTGCGGTCATTCGGATTGAAACCGGGCTGGTTTACCATCGCCAGGACTTCGCCACTGGTCACATCCAGCAGGACTGCGCTGCCGCTGTCTGCCCGGTGCCGGGTGACGGCAGCCTTCAGTTCGCGGTACGCGATATATTGCAGCCGGTGGTCCAGGCTCAGGTGCAGTGGCTGGCCATCCCGGGCCAGATGACTGGCCTGGTGTGCCTGGATCGCCTTGCCCTTGCCATTCCGGATCACCTGCAGTGTGCCATCAATGCCCTGCAGGTGGGCGTCGTAGGCGAGTTCCAGGCCTTCCTGTCCATGCTGGTTGGCAAAGCCGACGATCTGACTGAATACTTCTCCGGTCGGATAGTACCGGTGCGGTGTGCCTGGTGTGCTGTGTACGCCCTGAATATGGTGTGTCTTCAGGATGGTCTGTACATGCGCGGCCTGGTCTGGTGGCACACGTTTTTTCAGCACGGTGTACCGTTTGTGTGCCTGCCGCTGCAGTCTGGTGCGCAGGTTGTCGGGTGACAGGCCGAGTGCCCTGGCCAGTTGTGGCAGGTGCGGTGCCTGTGCGGTGAGTATCTTCGGGTTCGCACTGAAGGTGACCAGCGGGGTGCTCAGGGCCAGCACGGTGCCGTGCCGGTCAGTGATTTCGCCCCGGTAGGCGGGTTGGGTTTCGGTGTGGATCTGCCAGCTCTGGCCTTTTTGCTGCAGTGTATCCTGTTGGATCAGTTGCTGGTCAATTGCGCGCCAGCCGAGTAGCAGGGCAATCAGTGCAAACAGCCCGAGCATGCACCAGTAGCGTCTGGTATAGGTGGCCGGATGCCGGGGAGTACGGTTATGCGCCCGTGGCGTTGGTGTTTTGTTATGGCTCATGGCCGGGCGGGTAGTGTCAGCGTGGCAACCTGATCCGGTATCTGCATCTGCAGTTCAGTCCGGGCCCGGCGGTTGATTTCGCTCAGTGAGCCGAGCGTGGCCAGTTCCAGCTGCAGGCGTCCCCATTCGTCATGAGTCTGTTGTTGTTCGGTACGCAGTTGTTGCAGTTCTGCGAATAAGATTCGGGCCTGGTGCCGGGCGTAGACCAGTGCCACACCACTGACAATAATCGCCAGGCTCAGGCAGGTCGGCAGTAGCAGTCGTTTCACCGGATCACCTCGGCAACCCGCAGCGTGGCACTGCGTGCTCTGGGATTTGTGCGTATTTCTGCAGCATCCGGTCTGATCGGTTTGCCGATAAGGCGCAGGTTGCCCTGCGCCTGCTGGCCTCTGACCGGAACTGATTTTGGCAGTTGCGGGCCCTGTATCTGGTGGCGCAGTGTGTGTTTGACGATCCGGTCCTCCAGAGAGTGGAAGCTGATCACAGCCAGACGCCCGCCTGGTGCCAGGATGGTCTGGATATGTTGCAATATCTGGTGTAGTGCGGTCAGTTCTTCATTCACTGCAATCCGGATCGCCTGGAAGGTGCGTGTTGCCGGATGTTTGTTTTTTTCCATCCTCGGCACACTGTGTGCGGCCAGGGTCGCCAGCTGACTGGTGCGGGTGAGTGGTTGATCTGCCTGATAATGCATGATGGTGCGCGCAATCCGCCTGGCATAGCGTTCTTCGCCATATTCGCGTAACACCCGGATCAGTTCTGCAGTCTCTGTCTGCGCCAGCCAGTCAGCTGCGGTTGGCCCCTGGCTGTTGTCCATGCGCATGTCCAGCGGTCCGTCCTGCTGAAAGCTGAAGCCGCGTTCGGCCTCGTCCAGCTGGGGTGAGGAGACACCCAGATCTAATAGCAGGCCATCCACCTGACGCTGGCGTCCCTGTGCTGTCAGCAGTGTGTGCAGTTCAGCAAAACTGGCCTGGATGGCACGACATCTCGGGTCGTCCTGAAACAGGGTGCGGGCTGCTGCAATGGCTGCCGGATCCCGGTCCAGTGCGATCAGTTGCCCATCCGGCCCCAGTTGCTGCCGGATCAGTTCGCTGTGCCCACCGCGTCCGAAGGTGCCGTCAACATAACAACCGTCAGGCCGGATCGCCAGTGCGCTCAGTGCTTCCGGGGCCAGGACAGGCTGATGTTCATACATGAGTTTACAGTGCCAGCATGCTCAGTTCTGTGGAGACGTCAGAATCAGGTTGTTGTGCAGCTGCAATATTCTGTGCCTGTACCTCAGACCAGGTGTCTGCATCCCAGATCTCGAATTTATTCACCAGGCCGATCAGGGCGACTTTTTTGCTTAAGCCGGCTTGTTTACGCAGTTCGCCGGTGATGGCGATCCGTCCATTTCCATCTGGTTCCAGTACGCAGGCGGAACCCAGTAACAGGCGTTGCAGGGTACGATTTTCCGGCTTCAGGGGTGGGAGCACGGCAACCTGTTGTGCAATCAATCGCCAGGTCTGTTCAGGGTAGAGCCATAAGCAGGCATCGCGTGGATTGATAGTCAGTACCACCCGCGCCTGTTCAGCAGGCACCAGCACTTCCCGGTATTTTGTCGGTATGGCCATGCGTCCTTTATTGTCCAGACTGAGGGTGTGAGTGCCTAGCAGCATGTTGTGTACCGGGTTGAAACGGCGTGGATATTGAGGTTGTGCTGAGTTCTGGTACTGGCTCCCACAATTCCCCACTTTGCTCCACTTTATTCTGCATGTTAGGCTGGCTTGTCGTTCAGGTCAAGTTCGGTGCAACGGATGCTGAAATCAGCAATTCCCGCTGCGATAGAAACCCCCAATAAAAATAAGGGTTGTAGGGGT
>CAWUJM010000016.1:0-36135 GCA_963922685.1 uncultured Gammaproteobacteria bacterium
ACCCCTACAACCCTTATTTTTATTGGGGGTTTCTATCGCAGCGGGAATTGCTGGTCACCTTAAGAACCTGTTTACGATCTGATGCATAATGCTGTATATAGCAAAAAACGGACTCAAAATGCCCACTATATCGCTTACATACAGTACTTTTTACTGGATCGTAAACAGGTTCTAAGAAACAAATGGCTTTTCGGGCCAATTGCTTAATCCACAGCAGATTGTAATGCCTTAGCAGCGACTTCATACACGTCGTTAGATAAGTCGCCCGCCATCAGATCGCGTAATACAGCCTGTATCTGTGTCTGACGGGTGGTGTCATAGCGTTGCCAACGTGCCAGACTACGCAGTAAGCGGGCAGCGATCTGTGCATTGAACGCATCCAGAGTCTGTACCTGATCGCGTAAAAAACGATACCCGCTGCCATCCGCTGCGTGGAAACGCAGCGGATTCCGGATACTGAAGGCACCGATCAGGGCACGGACTTTATTGGGGTTCTGCAGGCTGAACGCCGGATGCTGCATCAGTTGCTGCACCTGCGCCAGAGTATCTGGCCGACTGGATACTGCCTGGACGCTGAACCATTTGTCCATCACCAGTGGATCTGACTGCCAGCGAGTGGCGAAATCATCCAGCACAACCTGACGCTCCGGATAATCACTGTCTGCCAGCAGGGTCAGTGCCGCCATGACATCGGTCATATTGTGTTGTGCCCGGTATTGTGCCAGCACCCGTGCCCATTGTTCTGGTGTGTTCAGTCCGGCCAGATAATACAGAATCTGATTCTTCAGGCAACGCCTGCCCATCGCTTCCGGCGTAATCTGATACGGACCCGTCTCCGCCAGTTGCGTGTAACAGGCCTCAAATTCGGTCTGCAGCTCAGTAGCCAGCCGGATGCGCAGTTGTTCCCGCACATGATGGATACCCGCCACATCCACGACCGGCAGACCTTCGCCGATATAGTCCGGGTCAGGTAACCTGAGGACTTCTGCAGTCAGTGCCTGTTCCGCGTCTTCAGATTGCAGGGCAGTCCGGAGTGCATCCGTCAAACCATCCGGAAGTTGCCAGTCCCGGCCTGCACGATAGTCCGCAACGCCCTGCCGGATGGTATCGGTCAGCAGGCTGTGTGCTGCATCCCAGCGATTGAAGCCATCACTATCATGCGCCATCAGGTGCATCCGCTGCGCCGGAGTGTACGGATAGGTCAACCGGACCGGGGCACTGAAGCCGCGCAATAATGAGGGTACCGGACGTTCAGGAATCGCATCAAACACGAAGGTCTGCTCGCGCTCATGCAACTCCAGTAACAATGTGCCATCAGTGGCACCGGTCAGCGGCAGATCCTGGCCCTGCGCATCCAGTAATCCGATCGCGAGCGGTATCAGGAAGGGAGGCTTGTTCTGCTGACCCGGTGTATCCGGCACCTGCTGGTGACAGGTCAGAGTGTAGCGTTGTTGCGCTGCGTCATACTGGTCTGTCACGCTGATTTCTGGCGTACCCGCATAATCGTACCAGTGTCTGAACTGGCTCAAGTCGCGTCCGGACACGTCGGCCATGCAAGCCATAAAGTCTTCCACTGTGACTGCCTGGCCATCATGCCGGGTAAAGTACAGATCAGTCGCACGCCGGTACTGTTCCGGGCCGAGTAGAAGGGCCTGCATCCGTACCACTTCGGCACCTTTTTCATATACCGTGGCGGTATAAAAGTTGCGGATTTCGATATACGAGTCTGGTCGTACCGGATGGGCCATCGGACTGGCGTCCTCGGTAAACTGATGGCTGCGCAATAAGCGTACATCTGCAATCCGCTTCACGCCGTGGGAGCCCTGATCAGCAGAAAAGGTCTGGTCGCGGAATACCGTCAGGCCTTCCTTCAGCGACAATTGAAACCAGTCGCGGCAGGTGATGCGGTTGCCAGTCCAGTTGTGAAAATATTCGTGCGCGATGACGCCGGTAATATCCTGATAGTCCTGATCAGTGGCAGTCTCCGGGCGGGCCAGCACAAACTTTGCATTAAAGATATTCAGGCCTTTATTTTCCATCGCACCCATATTGAAATCGTTGACCGCGACCACATTGTACTGGCTCAGATCATATTCACGCCCGTATTGTTGTTCATCCCAGCGCATCGCCTGTTGTAAGGAACGCAGTGCATGGTCACATTTAGCGATATTCTCCGGCTCAACATAAATCCGGAGTTTCACTGACTTGCCGGATGGTGTGGTATGCTCCCCTTCAATATAGTGCAGGTTGCCGACTACCAGAGCAAACAGATAGCAGGGCTTCGGCAATGGATCCTGCCAGACCACATAATGGCGGTCGGCGTTCAGATCACCCTGTTCAATCAGATTGCCATTTGACAGCAACACCGGATAACGTGCCTTGTCCGCTTCAATCCGAACCTGAAAGCGCGCCATCACATCCGGACGATCCGGATACCAGGTAATACGCCGGAATCCTTCCGCCTCACACTGGGTACAGTACAGAGAGCCGGAGCGATACAGACCTTCCAGTGCCTGGTTGGTCTCAGGTGCAATCTGCACCTCACTAGACAGAACAAATGCTTCCCGGGGCGGGTGGGCAATCGTCAGCAGATTATTCGTCACCTGCCAGTCAGCCGCACTTAACCGCTCACCATTCAGTGCCAGCCAGATGGGTTGCAGATCTTCACCATGCAGGCATAGCGGGCCTGCCTGGGAATTGGGACGGATATGCAGTTGTGACTGTACCCGCGTACCCTGTTCATGTAACCGGAAGGTCAGGTGTACCTGATCTATCAGATAGGCGGGTGGCTGATAATCAGCCAGATGGATCGTGGTCGGGTTGTTTGCTGACATCGTTTATAATGGAAAATACGGCGGCTTAATTCAGAGATACCCTTCAGGATATCATCATGTCTCAGATTGAACTATATACCACGGAACAATGTCCTTATTGTGTGCGTGCAAAGATGCTGCTGCAGAATAAAGGCGTTGTCTGGGAAGAAATTCGTGTTGATCAGGATCCGGCACAATTGCAGACGATGCTGCAACGCAGTCAGCGGCGGACGGTACCACAAATCTTTATCAACGATCAGGCGATTGGCGGTTATGACGAACTGGCAGCACTGAATCGTTCCGGGGAACTGGATTCTTTACTGGAACTGACTGGCTGAAGACAATGACTGATATCACACAACTTGACCGGATGCGCCTGGACAAATGGCTCTGGGCTGCGCGCTTTTTCAAGACTCGCCCGCTGGCGTCTGCCGCTGTGAGTGGTGGCAGGGTACAACTGAACGGACAGCGTTGTAAGCCGGGCCGCATGATTGAGACCGGGAATCTGCTGACTATTCAGAAAGGGAGTATCATCTGGGAGGTAACGGTGCAATCTTTACCGAAACAACGCCGACCAGCGCGTGAAACCCATCTGTATTATACCGAGACAACGGGAAGTCAGGCCCGTCGCCAGGCGCAGATGGCACAACTACAGACCGAAAGAGAAGCCTACACACCCAGTGAGCATAAGCCGGATAAGCGTAACCGCCGCCTGATTCATGCCTTTCAGCGAGCAGCTTATCACCACGCGGCGGCATGACCCGGGTCGACTTTTATGTTGCTGAATCAGCCAGCCAGCTGGATCGTTATCAGATCGCCTGTCGGGTCACACACAAGGCCTGGCAGTCAGGACACCGGGTATTACTGCATACTGCGACCAGTGATGAAGCACGCCATCTGGATCGGTTATTGTGGACTGCGCAGGATATCAGCTTTATTCCGCATGGTCTGCTCGGTCAGGCCAATCCGGTGCATAACCGTATCCTGATCGGCGATGGCAATCTGGCCGATCCGCTGACTGAGCATGATGTACTGATCAATCTGGCCTCAGCCGTGCCGTTATTTTTCAGCCGCTTTGCGCGGCTGGCCGAATGTGTGGATCATCAGGTGAAACAGGACAGCCGCGAGCGTTACCGGTTTTATCGTGATCGCGGTTATCCCTTACAGATGCACCATCTGCGCTGACCGTCAGAGGATTCGTCCTGGCCCTTTCTCATCAGCTTCCACATCAGCCAGCATGGCCTCTATCGCTGCCGGATCAACCCGGGTCAGTAGTGGTTTGAATGGCTTGATGGTATGACGCGTCAAGGGTTTATCACAATCTGACCAGTCGAAGAAGTGGGTATTCAGAAATATTTCAGCCTCCCGTGTCATGACGGGTAATACCGGCTTCAGATAAAAAATTAACAGACGGAACAGATTCAGGCCAACAGAACAAACCTTCTGCAGTGCGATTTCACTGCCCTCCTGTTTTGCCAGTACCCAGGGTTTTGCCTGGTCAATATAATGATTCGCCCGGTCTGCCAGGGCCATAATGCAACGCATCGCCTTTGCATACTCGCGCTGTTCATAATAATCGCAGATCTCATGCCGGGCATCGACAAATGACTGATACAGTTCCGGTTCAGCACATACAGCGGATAGCTGACTGTAACATTTTTTATGAATAAAACCAGCGCAACGGCTGGCAATATTGACGACCTTGCCGATCAGATCCGAATTGACCCGCTGCGCAAAGTCTGCAAAATTCAGATCAATATCCTCCAGTCCGCTGGTCAGGCGAGTGGCAAAATAATAACGCAGATATTCCGGATTCAGGTGCCTGAGATAGGCCGATGCCCGGATGAAGGTACCACGCGATTTGGACATCTTGCGTCCGTTCACGGTCAGAAAACCATGCGCAAAGATAGCAGTCGGTTTACGCATACCAGCCCCTTCCAGTAACGCCGGCCAGAACAGAGCATGAAAGGTGATAATATCCTTGCCAATGAAATGATATAACTCGGTATCTGTCCCGGGTTGCCAGTGCGGTGTGTCATCCAGTCCGAATTTATGGCAATGTTTCCGGAAACAGGTGATATAACAGATCGGCGCATCCACCCAGACATAAAAATATTTGTCTTTTTCTCCCGGAATCAGAAAGCCGTAATAAGGCTCATCCCGCGAAATATCCCAGTCGGCCAGCCCGGCATCAAACCATTCCTGCAGTTTGTTCGCAACTTCCGGTTGCAGATGACCCTTGGTTTGGCACCAGGTCTTTAATGATTGTGTAAAATCTGACAACTTAAAGAACAGGTGCTCAGATTCGCGCGCGACCGGCGTGGCACCAGAGAGCACGGAGACCGGATCTATCAGCTCAGTCGGGTTATAGATGGCGCCGCAGGCTTCGCAATGATCACCATATTGTTCAGTGGCACCACATTTCGGGCAGGTGCCCTGAATAAAGCGGTCGGGCAGGAATTGTCCGGCTTCCGGATCATACGCCTGAGAAATCACCCGGCGCGTGATATGTCCGTTATCCCGGTTACTCTCATAGATTCTGTGACATAAATATTGGTTATCCGGCGTGTGGGTCGAATAATAATAATCAAAGTCAATATAAAATCCGGCAAAATCAGCCTTATGCTCACGGAGTACCTGATGCAGAAACACCGAGGGATCCATTCTTTCACGTTTTGCCCGGAGCATAATGGCGGTGCCATGTGCGTCGTCAGCACACACATAAACGCACTGGTGCCGGTGCATTTTCTGGTAACGGCTCCAGATATCTGACTGGATATATTCAACCATATGGCCAAGATGCAGGGGGCCGTTTGCATATGGCAGAGCACTGGTTACGATCAGAGAACGGTCTTGTGATAACATAGACAAAATGGTTATGTATTAACTGAGAATGGAGTTCGGGATGAGCTTAATCAAACCTTTTACTGCGTTGCGCCCGGTAGCCGCCCATGCGTCAGACGTTGTGGCACCGCCTTATGATGTGATGAGCCGGGATGAAGCGAAACAGATGGCTGCAGGACGGCCCTGGAGTTTTCTGCATATCTCGCGTCCGGAAATTGATCTGGCAGATACAGTGGATCCGTATGACGCAGCGGTCTACGCCACCGGGCATGATAATCTGCAACAGATGCGGGCTGCCGGTATTCTGCAACAGGATCCTGCCCCGGGCTATTATGTCTACCGGCTGACGATGGCAGACCATGTACAGACCGGATTGGTTGCGGTCGCATCCGTCCAGGCCTACAACACCGGTCGCATCAGAAAACATGAGTTTACCCGACCTGTTAAAGAACAGGACCGGGTGCATCAGATCAACCGCCTGAACGCACAGACCGGGCCGGTATTTCTGGTATATCCGGCACACACGGGAGTGGATACGATATTAGCCGCAACAACGCAGGCTGCGCCAGCTGTCGATCTCACTGCCGCTGATGGGGTGCGTCATCAGCTGTGGCTGATCCGGGATGATGCGCAGATCACCGCCCTGACTGAGGCGTTTGCAGCCATGTCGGCACTGTATGTGGCTGACGGACACCATCGTTCAGCCGCAGCAGCACGGGTAGCGGCTGAACGTGCACAGGATGATACAGAGGCTGCACACCATTATTTTCTGAGTGTGCTATTCCCGCATGATCAGGTCCGTATCTTAGACTATAACCGGTTAATTCGCGATCTGCATGGCCTGACAGTAGAAGAATTTCTGGCCCGGGTCGCAGAACGATTCCGGGTACGGCCCTTGTCGGAACCGACTAAGCCGGACAGGGCTGGTACCTTCAGTATGTATCTGCGCGGGCAGTGGTATCAACTCCGGCTACGGGAAGTGCACCGTACAAAAGACCCGGTCGCCGGGCTGGATGTGAGTCTGCTGACCGATCATCTGATTGAGCCGGTTCTGGGCATTCATGATCCCCGACGTGATCAGCGGATTGACTTTGTCGGTGGTATTCGTGGCCTGTCTGCTCTGCAGACACAGGTGGACAGTGGTGACTGGGCGGTCGCGTTTGCACTGTATCCAGTGTCTGTGTCAGCCCTGATGGCGGTGGCTGACAGCGGCCTGGTGATGCCACCGAAATCGACCTGGTTTGAGCCCAAGCTGGCGGATGGCCTGGTCAGTCATTTGTTGTAAAGAACACCAAGGAAATATCTGTATAAAGAACCCCGCAACAAGCTACGAGTATTGCAACAGTGCATTATTGCAATAATAACCCATTGATTTTTCAGACCAGACTGATAGACTGGTCTGGATATAAAGAGGGTTAAGATTATGCTTGAAAAAATAGGCTCTTATGATGCCAAAACAAAACTTCCTGAACTTCTCCGGCGCATAGCTGCTGGCGAATCATTCACGATAACCAATCGGGGCAAGCCCGTTGCTGACATTATTCCAAGCCGCAGCATTAATCGTTCAAAAGCTCAGGTGGCCATTGACAATATTCTGGCCGCAAAAAAACACTTTATTTCCGATCAGGATTTGACAGAGCTTCGGAATGCAGGCCGCAAATGAATAGGTATGTACTGGATAACTCTGTGGCTATGCGCTGGCTACTATCAAGCCAGAAGAAAGTTGATCAGGCTTATGCTGACAAAGTTCTGCAAAGCATGGTTGATAGTGAGGCCCTGGTGCCTCACTTGTGGCACCTTGAAGCCACCAACGTATTACTAGGTGCAGAAAAACGCGGAGAGTTAACAGTTGGCGAAGTGGAAAGATTTATTGTACAGCTTCAAAGCCTCCCCATACAGGTTGACCCACTAACAGCACAGCAAGCATTTAGCCGAACTATCGGCCTATCCAGGGCATACAAGCTAAGTAGTTATGACGCCTCTTATCTGGAGTTGGCCATACGCGAAGGATTGCCTCTGGCAACCCTGGATAAAGACCTGGTGAATGCTGCAAAAAAATCTGAAGTCCCTATTTATGTTAAGAGTTAAAGTCAAAATAGTGTCTAATTACCACTCATGCTAAGCTATACTTCAAATACACTCTGGTGGCGGGTCAGATGTGTTGTTGATACAAATGTCAATTTGACCTACCACCCCAGACCTTGCAAACGAGACAACGAATTACCGATGTATTTCTATATATTCTTTCAAAGCCTCATCCACACGTGTTTGCCAACCCTTGCCAGTGGCACGAAAATACGCAGTAATCTCAGGAGATAAACGAATAGTCACCCGCTCTTTTCTCACTGCAGCTTTTGGTCGACCAACAGGACGCATCTTCCTGAACTCATCTAATGTACAGGTATCAGGGTCTGCAGCAATACCCTGTTGTATCTTTCTGGTTTCTGCCTCATTCGGAATATCAAACGCCCGGCCCGACTCAGAGTTGACTTGCATAGTATCTTACCTCCTTGGGTTCCGCCTTACGCAGGCTGATAATGCGGTAGCAACCTTCTTCAACGGTAAAGGCCACAGTATAAACGATGTTGCCAATAGGTACATGACCCACCAGCCGCAATTCGCCGTAGTCTCCCCGGTCATCTTCACGGCAAATCATCAGATCCCACGCCAGCTTTTCAGCCAGAACCAGAGACACACCATGGATTGAGATGTTCGTGCGGTCTTTATCGGGATTAAATTCAATCCTCATACGCGTTATTGTATGTACAATAATTGTCTGTATCAAGGGTTTTTGTGCATACACCTGACCATGATACTTTTGTACCAGCCCACATCAGTTTGAATTGTACCCAATCACACAGTGGAATAGCGTGTCTTATCACCCAGCCAGCGCTGAATTAAGGTCGGGACAACAGCCGGGTGATCCTGCAACAATTCGTCTGCGACGGCTTGTGCCAGTGGCACTAATGCCTGATCGCGCAACAGATTCGCGATCCGGAAGCGGACTTCGCCGGTCTGGCGGGTACCGAGGACTTCGCCCGGACCACGCAGTTCCAGGTCTTTCTGCGCGACGGCAAAGCCGTCGCTGGTGGTACGCATCACCGCCAGTCGCTCCCGCGCCAGCGCACTGAGCGGCGGCTGATACAGCAGAACACAAAAGCTGGCCTGTGCACCTCGCCCGACCCGGCCACGCAGCTGGTGCAATTGAGCCAGGCCAAGTCGTTCCGCATTATCAATCACCATCAGGCTGGCCTGCGGAACATCCACACCAACTTCAATCACGGTGGTAGCTACCAGCACATCCAGTTCAGCTGCCTTGAACGCGGACATGGTCTGCTCTTTTTGTGCTGCGGCCAGTCGGCCATGCACCAGCCCGATATGCAGGTCAGGCAGCGCCTGTTGCAGACTGGTTGCACTGGCTTCAGCTGTCTCACATTGCAACACCTCAGATTCTTCAATCAGGGTACACACCCAGTAGGCCTGATGGCCCTGCTGACAATGTGCACCCAGACGCTGTATCACCTGTTCACGGCGTTCTGCGGATAATACAACCGTTTGTACCGGCTGTCGTCCGGGCGGTAACTGATCAATGACCGACAGATCCAGATCAGCATACGCGGTCATCGCCAAGGTGCGCGGAATCGGGGTGGCCGTCATGATCAGCTGGTGTGGTTGCAGCGTACCACCCTTATTACGCAGCGTCAGTCGCTGATGCACGCCGAAGCGATGTTGTTCATCAACGATCACCAGCCCCAGTCGGGCAAACTGCACATCCTGCTGAAACAGGGCATGTGTCCCCACCAGAATGGCGAGCTCACCCTGTGCCAGTGCCTGCAACACCTGCTGACGCCGTTTACCTTTGTGCCGCCCACTGAGCCAGCCAACCGATAACTGTAATGGCGCAAACCAGGTACTGATATTGTGGCGGTGTTGTTCCGCCAGCAATTCGGTCGGTGCCATCAGTGCCACCTGATAACCGGCTTCAATCACTGCCGCAGCGACCAGTGCAGCCACAATCGTCTTGCCTGAACCCACATCACCCTGAACTAAGCGTAACATCGGATGCAGATTGGCCAGATCTGCCCGGATCTCAGCGATGACCCGATCCTGCGCCCGGGTCAGCTGAAAGGGCAGGCTGGCGCGTAGCTGGTCTGCCAGGTGTTGCAGGGCTGTGGCAACGCCCGGAGCAGGATGTGCCTGCTGACGGGCGCGCAACTGACGCAGGCTGAGCTGATGTGCCAACAGCTCTTCAAACGCCAGACGTTGTTGTGCCGGCGGCGGCTGATCGACCCAGGTATGTGGCACTGCCTCAGCCGGTGGTCGATGTAAGAACCGTACCGCTTCTGACAATGGCGGCAATTGCAGACGTTGTAACACAGTATCCGGCAATAATTCGGGTAGCGGCATCTGCTGATCCAGCCGGGCCAGTGCCTGCTCTGTCAGATCGCGCCAGCTGAGTTGATGCAGACCTTCCGTGGTCGGATAAACCGGGGTCAGTGATTCATTCGTGCTGACCGGCTGATCGGCTGTGACGATCTGATATTCAGGATGGATCACCTCAAGATGGTGAGGACCACGCCGGACTTCGCCAAAACAACGCAATTGTACTCCGGGTTGCAGCTGTGTCCGCTGCATTACACTGAAATAAAAGAAGCGTAACCACAGATTCCCTGTGTCATCGACAACCTGCACCATCAGAGAACGCCGCCGTCCCACCTGCACCTCTGCCTGGGTCACTGTAACCGCAATCACTGCGGAGTCGCCCGCACGTAATTGACGGATCGGTATAATGCGGGTGCGATCCTGATAACGCAAGGGCAGGTGAAATAACACATCCTGCACCGTATGAATGCCCAGCTTTGCCAGACGCGCTGCCTTCTGTGATCCCACCCCCCGCAGCTGCGTCACGGGTATCCCGTCAACTGATGCTGCAGGCATTCCAGATGTCATAGTATGCTCTATCAGTGACTGTACATAGGTTCTAATAACGTCGACTTAGCATTACCCGGTATGCTCTTCGGGGCGTCTGCATGGCCGCAGCCGAGCCTCTGGGACGGGTATTCTGGCGACCTTCGGAGAGCGGATCAGAATAACGCTTGCCAGCAACCTGTGGTAGCAAATCACCACATCAGTTTGAATCGCACCACTGATCACTTGTTCGGTATAAGTGTATTTGTAAGTCACCTAATGAGTTGATTATCAGGAACACCCGATGAATACCACACCAGTCCCTGATACTCACTATGACGACGAAATTGATTTGTTAGAATTACTGGAAACCATCTGGCAAGGCAGAGCTGTAGTTTTAACCATTGTAGTAACCTGTTTATTATTAACCGCTGCTTATGTCGTATACTGGCCAACGACTTATCAGGGACTTCTAGCCGTTAATGAGACACCGCAGGAGATTATGACCGATTTTATTTCAATTAATGAACAGCTGGTAAAAAATGGCTATGACCCGGAAACTGACTACATATCGTCAATACATACACAAGGCTTGTTTGCCGAATTTATTACTGAATTCAATGACTATCAGGAAATTATTGCTGCAGTAAAGGCCCATAGCAGTGTTTACAAGGTATTTCAGGGTAGTGACAAGGAACGACATGAATTACTTGTAGAATTAGAAAAACAATTTTCTTTACAGGCACCTGACCGGAAACGACAGGAGACGCAGTGGTTTATTGCTTATAAATGGAACAGTATTGAAGAAGCATCGCAAATATTGGAACAAGCACTGACACAGATCAATGTTAATATAAAGAAAACGACTCTGGATAACCTGAAAAAGCTGGTAACTAACCTGAAGCTACGTCAGAAATTGGCTGTGGAAAAGCTTAACTATCAATTAGCTGCTCAGGCCAAAAAGATTGAATTACGCATACAAAAAAAGATTCTGTATCTCGGCGAGCAAGCTGCTATAGCCAGACAATTGAATCTGGCACAGGGTGCTATCAGTGCCAATGATTTACAAAACAAACAGACTAGCGGGGTAGCTGTTACTGTGCAGTCAGATAATAATAGCGTCCCGATATATTTACGAGGTTACCAGGCTATTGAAAAAGAACTACAACTCATGCGTGATCGTAGCAAGGAGAAACACTATTCTCTTGATAACACTTATATTGTTTTACAAGAGCAGCTGATTGACTGGCAAAGTAACGTTGATGCACAACAATTACAACAAGCCATTGATACAGTTCCCTTCAACGCAAAGACCTTCTGGATTTCCTACGATATTGCCCTTACTGATATAAAAGGCGAGAAAAAACTGGCTTTATTATTCGCTCTGGCACTCTTCTCAGGTATCGTATCAGGCAGCCTGTGGGTATTATTTCGTAGTGCTTTGTACAAACGTAGACGAGCACTCATCAAGCAATAAGGGTTGGCGCGCTAAAGTATGTTATTCATGTCAATGTCAAATTGTATCTGGGGCTTTTTTTTTCTGATTGTATTATCAGCGTGCTGGTCAGGAAGTGAATCACAAGAGGAGAAAAGAATGAATGCAATCAATCTGGATACGTTAGAAACCGACACAACGGACTGGAGCGATTATTGTTTGGGCTATCATTCCTTAAAAGTCCCGCCGGGGTTGTCAGCATCTTTGAACCCATCTACTCATATTGACTGGCATTACCCAGGCATAGTCCGCAACTACCCGGCATCGGCACGCAACTACATCCAGAGCCATGCACGTTTTGGTGGTATTGTGTTTCAGGCACAAGTCAATGGATGGGAGTTTATTGTGGCAAAAGAGCGGCGTTCGGCCATTCGCGTTTCAACAAGAGGGCTGGTGTTCTTCGGAGCGAAAAAAATTGGTAATGATATTGTCGTATTCACTGAAGATGCCTCAATCTCACGTGTGGGCGATGGTAGTGCACCAAAGTATCAGGACTTTTTCAGAAACCTTCATGCTGAACCAGTAACGTCGCGAAACCGTAAACGAGGTTTTTGTTATGGCGGTTATCTGTTTAGTGGCTATATGCCACGACATGTTTACACCTTTTCGGTTAGTTTCACATCCCCGCTGCGGCATGGTTACAGGGTCAGGCTTTTCCAGGAAATGAAGGTGCCGCCGAAAGACAACCGCCCTATGGCACCGCAATCCCCACCCATTATCCCGGCATCGATTCAGGTCACTGAGTCTGTGATTACCAAGGGAGGTTACAACGGGGTGATTACCCGTGTTCTGGGTGTTGGAGAAGAAGCTGACCAGGGCTATTTAGACGTACTAATTGAGGGGCCATATGGAGACCTTGGCAAGCCAATCATAGCTTCTTCCACAATTTCTGAAATCAAGCAAGGCATCCAGGAAAAAGAGCATGAATATCTTGGCTTCCTTGCTAGGATCCAGGCAAATTAAAAGAGGTAATGGATGATGATAGCGAGCTGTCCAAGCGATGTTATTGTGCCGATCATTTTTGTACCCGGCATTATGGGTTCGCGTCTACACACAAAAAGTAGTCCTGATGAAGTGATCTGGGATCCTGATGACATCATGTTTATGCTGCGTAAATATGGCTGGAATGCTGGATCTGTTGTTGGCCCGGATTTGTTTCGTATGCGGGAAAAAGCCAATGTCAGACAGGCGGCAATGACTCGCAAGGAATTGCTCATTGGCGGTGCATCGTTTAACAAGGATTACCTGGAACCCATCACGTTTCAGACATCAACTACCCAAAGCATGGCACTTGATCCATACTGGGGGGATGCAGCAAAACGCAACTGGAGTTCCGTTGTATCGTCAAGCTATGGCAATATTCTTACCTATCTGGAAACTCAGAAGCTTAAGATCAGCCAGGAGATCAAAAAAAACAATCCGCAATTCAATCTACTCGAAATGCCTGTCTGGGCACTTGGCTACAACTGGTCTGCTTCAAACTATGATTCAGGCAGATATGCCGCCGAAAAGATTAAAGACTGGGTTGGTCAGGCAAAACAACGCGCCGCAGAACTCGGTATACAATGTCCGGGAGCTATTGTACTGACCCACTCAATGGGCGGATTAGTGACGCGCTCCGCTGCGATGATACATGGTGCAGCCAGCGATATCTTCGCCGTGATTCACACCGTCATGCCCACTGATGGTGCGGCAGCAGCCTATAAGCGTTTCCACTTTGGTTTTGAAAACCCTGATGCCAGTCTTTTTTCACCCATCAAGGGCGTAAAGGATCATGGTGGTTACGTGGTGCTGGGTCGTCAGGGGGCATTGGTGACGGCGATCCTGGGTCACATGCCGGGCGGACAGGAACTGCTGCCTAACAAACGTTACAAAGACAACAATGGTAACAGCAAATGGCTGACAATCCACAATCCTGAACGTAATCTTATTGGCCATCTCAGAGACTGGGTATCCGACGTGCAACCCCTCGAACTACCAGACAGCAATCCCTATACCGAGATATACCGCCGCGAGGATCGCATGTACCGGGCCGCCAACCCTGAATGGTTGTTTCCGGAAGGGATGGAAAATTTGTCACCGAATAAGCCGGCATTCGATTACTTTACTGAATCTAATGAAGACGCTGAAATGTTTCATGAGTGTGTCATCTCTGCGGGTGATTTTCACGAAGTGACCTATCTGTGCTACAGCGATGATACCGCATTCAGGACGTATGACCGGATTGACTGGAAGACTGACAAACCACTCGGCTCATGGGGGCGGCGGATTACGGAAGAAAATGTGGCTGCTGACCGTACGGACGATTACCGCCGTGAACATCTGGTTTGGGGAGATGAAGAGGACAAAGAAATATCGGGTGGCCTGTTCGGTGTTGATTTCCGTATTGATAGTCCTGGTGGTGCAGGTGACAAGACTGTCCCTGCCAGTGCCGGGCGTTATGTTGACCCCAACAAAGTGCCTCCATCACGTCGCAAAGGACACACCTCTGGCTACGAACATGAACCGGCGCTTTCTGATTCGAACGTACAATCCTGGGTTAAAGATACAATAGTCGAGGTATTGGGCGAATGCTCGTTGTATTAGGAGATAATCAATGCTGGTTTTATCAGATCAGGAAATGACAGCCCTCAGAGATCTGTCACTCAGGCAGCGTCGAAAGAAATTAAAACAGCTATTCCTTAACCAGATAAATAAAGTCAATCAGGAAGAAGATGAGTTTATTGAGTTCTTTGACCGGAGCTTTGATGCCGCTATGAATTTGCCTTCAATGAATGATAAGGAAATTCTGAGGTTGTGCCGGATTGCTTATTACAAGCAGACAGAAGTGATATCGACTGATGAATATGAACGTTGTCAACAAGAGCAAACATGGTCGGGTCGCTCCTTATATCTGTGCGCAAGCCTGGAAAGACTGGCAGATGTTGTTTGATAAAAAACCGCAGCCGAGTCTTTTCAGGGTGCTAAAGTTCAACTTCAGTGAGTAGTTGTTCCCATTCTGGTGTAAGGATCAGCGCATCTCTCTCCTTTATTTTTATGATGATCTGATATAACTTTTTCTGATCAGATAACTGACTCCATTGTATGACTTTTTCTGGTAACGTCCTGATACTGTCAAAATAAGTCGGAGTAATCCTCGGATCCCAATACCGGAAAAACAGCCATTCCTGAGTATCTTCAACCTGTACTCGAATGAACTGATGGAAATGTTTCCAGACTGCATCCATATCGGCTGATGTGCGTACGATGATCCCGGTCCCTTGTTCCCAATGATTGGCAAAAAAATCGATATGGAATCGCGGTACTTGTGCACGGTTATCCCAGGCGCCTTCCGGAAGAGTCATGTCTATTAAGTAAGGGGCGACATCACGCAATTCTTCAGCTTTGTCAGGTCGTACCAGACAAAGCACCGGTACATCCAGCCGATCCAGATCATAGATGATTGTGATCCTGGTACGCAGCCAGGCATCCACAATCAGATAGGTACAGAGTGGTTCGCCTTCGTTGGGCTGTCCGAACAACACGTCTTTCAGTTCGGGAACTATCCATTCCTGCTCCCAGCGCGGTACATTCTCCTGTTCGGGCAGGGCGGGTATTTTATGTTCAGTGGTCTCCAGATAAATCGGTAGTGGTGGTTTGCCGTCTTTGCCACGATAGACTAACGGACTCAATTCCATACCATGGGTGCCATCAACGGTCTTCGCCAGCCTGACGATGATCGGGTGATGCCCATGCCGGTGCAACCAATGCAGTACCGGAAATACTTCTTCGGCCCAGACCAGATATTGCCCCTGCTTCTGGAAATGATCACGTAAGGTTTGTTCAAAGTGTGATCTGGTATCAGTCCGGATGGCAGCATAACATTCAGCATTCCATGGATGTTCATGCGGTTCGTCCGCTATAGGCTGGGTTTGCACGAGGCATTTGCCGATCCAGGTAGTTTTTTTAGTCATGGGGTTATCCTGTGGATTGGTTGACCAGCTTCTGGCAACATTCCGGACAGTGTTCAGCTGTCTGCCGGACGCACCAGCAACCCCTCGACTGCTTGTGGTAACTGAGTGACAACCAGCTGCATTCCGGGCTGCAGTTGTGGCGAACGCACCAGCAGGCGCGTCGTTTGATCCGGCTGACGCCATGTTCCGAGCCGCTCCACCCGGATCGGTTGCAGACGCTGTGCATCATCCAGATGATACAGTCGGTGGCTGCCGTACAGGGCGGTTGGTGGTACAGCCACCACATGGTGTAAGACCGGCAGATCCAGGTGGAGTGTTATAAACTGGCCCTGCGCTAAGTCCCGGGGCTTGTTCTGTATCTTAAATACCGCTTCCAGACTGTCGGCAGTCACTGCGCCGCCCAGACGATGCAGCCTGGCCTGAATCTGCTGTTCGCCCAGATGACCGGTAGCCACCAGCGTTGCACCGGCGGCTAATGCCTGACGCAGATGTGCGGCATGTCGCTCCGGCACTGGCGTACGTACGACCCAGGCATCCGTATCATACAATTGCACCAGCGTTTCACCCGGTCGTACGCGTTGTCCCGGTGCGACAGAGACCTGGCTGATGATGCCATTGAACGGTGCTGTGATCCGGCAGTGCTGCACGTCCAGTGCTGCCTGTTGCTGTCTGGCCTCAGCCTGCGCGACGCGTGCCTGGGCTGCTGCCAGACGGGTCGTATGCTCCGCAACCTGTTGTTTGCGGGCGGTTAATGCGATTGCACGCTGCTGCACCAGCTGACGGGCATGGTCCAGTGCAGACTGTGCTGTCACCTTGCTGGAGACCAGCTTGCGTAGCCGCTGTTCTTCGCTACGGGCCAGATTCAGCAGGCGTTGTTCACGGGGTAATGCGGCCTGGTTCGCCTGATGCCGGATATGTTCTGCCTGCACCTGCGCCTGAGCTTCCGCCAGCTGTGCAGTCGCCTGTGTCAGACGCAGCTGTGCTGCCTGATCATCCAGCTGCAGCAACACCTGACCACGCTGCACTGCATCACCTGCCAGCTGCGGCACGGTGATAACATCCGCCGCCACGGCAGCAGACAGCTGTGTCGTCCATAACGAATCTATGCGCCCATAGAGTGCCAGGCCGGGCGCATAATCACCTGGCTCAACCGTCATCACCTGGACTAACCAGGCCTTTTCCTGTGCGGCGACCGGCTCTGATGCGGGTTTGCTGGCAATCAGCCACCCTGCCAGCAGGACTGCCAGCATAATCACACCTGCAGGCACGAGTCGCCGGAACTTCCGGATCTTCATTTTTCACTCCCTGAAGCACTTATTTCAATGCAGACAGAACGCCCGCAGATTGCCATTATCGGTGCCGGTCTCAGCGGCCTGATACTCGCCCGCCAGCTGACACCTTGTGCACAATGTGAACTGTTTGAAAAATCACGCGGTCTGGGTGGCCGCCTGGCGACTCGCTATGCGGGTGACTATCAATTTGATCATGGTGCCCCCGACTTTACCGCAACCAGTGGCGCATTTCAGGCCTTTGTACGTACCCTGGAACAGGCTGGTGTCGTTACACCCTGGCAGGCCGTCCGGGTGCGGTTGCAACCGGGTAGGCCACCGGTTATCGGCGAGTCTCCGGAGCGTCACTATATCGGTATACCCAGAATGAATCAGATCGGAAAATACCTGGCGAAAGACTTGGTCATTCGGCGGCAGACACGAATCACCTGTATCCGGGGCAATCCATATGCCTGGTGGTTACAGGACGAGCAGGGTAATCAATATGGCCCGTATGATCGGGTGGTCAGCACGGCACCTGCGGCGCAGACTGCAGCGTTGATGCCCGGCCTGTCAGGGGTGCAGTCGGTCTCAATGACGGGTTGTTATGTCCTGATGCTGGGCTTCAATCAGCCTCTGCCCCTGCCCTGGCAGGTTGCTGAGGTGACTGATGCCGCGATTCGCCGGATACAGCTGAATCATACCAGGCCCGGACGTCCGACTGGCTATTCGATGGTTGTGCATGCCACCAGTGCATGGACCGCAAGCCACAGCGCAGCCGATCAGGATCGGGTGCAGGCGCAGCTGATCCGGTCCGCCGGGCAGCTGATCGGGCAGGATCTGAATCAGGCAGAACATCGTGCGGTGCATCTGTGGCGTTATGCGACCTGTCCGCCAGCAGCTGAGCTGCTGTGTTGTGCAGATCATGCTGCAGGGCTGGCCGCTTGTGGTGACTGGTGCGGATCAGGCACAGTGGAGTCAGCATATCACAGTGCCTGTGCTATGGCGGATACCCTGCGGCACCTCTGAAAACTGCTTCGCTCGCGACGTTTTCAGAGGTACCCTCTGTTTATGCCTGAATCAGACCGGTCTTTTCCAGCATGAGTAATAGCTGATGTGCGCATTCATCTGGTGTGGTGTCGGTCGTATCCAGCCGGAACTCCGGTTGTTCCGGTACTTCATACGGGTCGTCGATACCGGTAAATTGCTTTAACAAGCCGGCACGCGCCTTAGCATATAAGCCCTTCCGATCACGCTTTTCACACTCTGCCAGCGGTGTGGCGACATGTACCTCAATAAACTGGCCGACCGTCTCAATCATCTCACGCACTTCACGCCGTATTGCGGTGTAGGGCGCAATCGGTGCACACAACGCAATACCCCCGTTTTTAGTGATTTCACCGGCCACAAATCCGATCCGGCGGATATTCAGGTTACGATGTTCCTGCGAAAAGGTCAGTTCACTGGATAAATGTTTACGCACCACATCCCCGTCCAGCAAGGTCACCGGTCGCCCGCCCAGCTCCAGTAATTTCACCCGCAACGCATTCGCTACGGTTGATTTGCCGGAACCGGATAAGCCAGTAAAAAATACTGTAAAGCCCTGTTGATGTTTCGGTGGACAGGCACGACGCAGTTCAGCGAGTATTGCCGGATAAGAATACCAGTCCGGTACTGGCAGGCCTGCCTGCAACCGCCGTATACATTCTGTATCTGTCAGTGCCAGGCTGTGCGTTCCGGTGTCGATCTGTGATACCGGCAGATATTGTGCCTGTTCCGGCACATAGCGCACAGACTCGGCAACCACCAGCTGAATCTCCAGATCGGCAGCATAGCGATCTGATAAGGCCAGCATTGCGCCATAATTATATTTGCCGGATAGCGGGTCAGCATATACATCGCTGATAATGAAATGCGTACAGCCATACTGCTGACGAATTAAGGCATGCCACAGGGCTTCACGTGGTCCTGCGCCGCAGATGGCCAGGTTGATCAGGCTCAGGCAGGTGGTTTGTTCTGAATATTCTGCCAGCAGATGTTCGTAACAACGGACCCGGGTAAAATGATCCGGGCGACCTGGTGGCGTGACACCAATGGTCGGATGGATCAGCAGATTCGCTGCCAGATCACGGGCAATACCTGCGACCAGATCGTGTTCTGCACGATGCATCACCCGATCGGTATGAAACCCCACCACACGTTGCCAGCCGAGTTTCCGGAAATAATGCCGCAATTCGTCAGGGCTGTGCCGGTGCTGGCGATAATCATAATGTGTCGGCAACGCAATCTTGCGCAGTGTCCCTCCTAAATACACCGGGCCACTGCGATGCAGCACATGGTCAACGCCGGGATGTGCAGCATTCCGGGTGCCATACACCTGTTCGGCTTCAGTGGTTTTATCCGGCTGCCAGCAACTGTCTACGGTCATCTGTGCTATGGCAACAAATTCAGGATCACGTAACACAATCTGTTGTCCCGGCACAATGGACGCGGCAAATTCGTGTGATACATCCAGCGTCACCGGCATCGGACACAGTTCGCCTGAGGCCAGACGCCACTGACTCAGTACCTGCTGATAATCTGTTTCACGCATAAATCCGGTGAGCGGGGCCAGTGCACCCTGTAAGATCAGTTCTGTTGCGCACAACTGACGTTGGGTCAGATTCCAGGAGGGTAAGTCTTCAGTAAGTTGCTGTGTCAAAATCAAATCCTTAATGTGTTCCTGCCCTGCGGCTACTGAATTGTGCCGCCACCCAGACAGACCCGATCAGTATAAAAAACGATAGCCTGTCCTGGCGTGATCGCACGCTGTGGCTGATTGAAGACGACGTGCACGGTTTCTGCGTGGTTCCGGTCCACTGTCACGGTACAGGCCTGCAATGGCTGACGATGGCGACAACGTGCCAGACATTGCAGAGGGTCTGCCGGTGCTGACCCGGCAATCCAGTGTACCGGCGTTGCGACCAGAGATTGCCGGAACAGGCGCGGATGATCATGCCCCTGCACCACAACCAGCCGGTTCTGCGTGATATCCTTTTCTGCCACAAACCAGGGTGCTGTGCCATACTGCGCCTGCCCGCCAATCCCTAACCCCTCGCGCTGCCCGATGGTATAGTACAGCGCACCCTGATGGGTGCCCAGTACGTCACCGCTGGTGGTGACAATCTCGCCCGGCTGACCGGGCAGATAGCGGGCCAGAAAATCACGAAAGCGGCGCTCGCCGATAAAACAGATTCCGGTACTGTCTTTCTTGTGTGCATTCGCAAAACCCGCCTTTTCCGCCAGTGCCCTGACCTGTGGTTTGGTGACAGACTGCAGCGGAAATTGCGTATGGTGCAATGCATGCTGGTTCAGCAAGTGTAAAAAATAGGTCTGGTCCTTATTCTGATCCAGCGCACAGCACAACTCAGACTGACCTGCTGTGGTGCGATTCAGCCCGGCATAATGCCCGGTTGCGATATAATCTGCGCCCAGATTCAGGGCGTAATCCAGAAACGCCTTAAACTTGATCTCGCGGTTGCACAGGATATCCGGGTTCGGTGTGCGGCCCGCCTGATATTCTGCCAGAAAATGTTCAAATACCTGATCCCAGTATTCGGTCGCAAAATTAACGGTATGTAACCGGATACCCAGTGTATCGGCAACACCCTGTGCATCAGACAAGTCTGCGGCGGCTGCACACCAGGCACTGGTATCATCCTCTTCCCAGTTCTTCATGAACAGGCCTTCGACCTCCCAGCCAGCCTGTAGCAGGCGCAGTGCAGCCACGGCAGAATCCACGCCGCCGGACAAACCGACCATCACCCTGCGTGCTGCGCCGGGCTGTATTCCATTCATTCAGCTTACCTGATCTTATGTCAACATCCACACAGCCTGGCTGGGAACGTCAGTTGCTCGAAAAACTGGCGACCGAATCGTTACGTGAAAAGCGTCGCAGTCGTCGCTGGGGAATCTTCTTAAAGCTACTGATGCTTGCCTGGCTGACAACCGTTGTCTGGCTTGTTTTTCTGAAACAACCTGGTCTGGGGCATCCGGATCTGAACAGTGAACATACTGCACTGGTCCGGCTGCAGGGTATCATCAGTGATACCGACGGGGTAGAGGCGGACCGGATTATCGAAGGGTTACGTGAGGCGTTTGCGCACCCGGGGACACAGGCAGTGATCCTGCGTATCAACAGTCCGGGGGGGTTGCCGGTACAATCCAGTCATATCCATAAGGCCGTGGTTCGTTTGCGTCAGCAGCACCCGGACACGCCATTATATGCGGTTGTGGATGACATCTGTGCCTCCGGTGCCTACTATATCGCAGCAGCGGCGGAACGCATCTATGTAAATGAATCCAGTATCGTCGGTTCTATTGGTGTGCGTCTGGATAGCTTCGGTCTGACCGGCGCGATGGAAAAGATCGGTGTGGAGCGACGCCTGTACACAGCCGGAACCTATAAGGGTATGCTGGATCCGTTCAGCCCGGTGACACCGGCGCAACGTGAGCATACTGATCAGATGCTGGATGAGTTGCATCAGACCTTCATCCAGGCTGTACGTGCGGGTCGTGGTGACCGGTTGAGCGATGATCCCGACTTATTCAGTGGCCTGGTCTGGACCGGAAAGCGCAGCATCCGGCTGGGACTTGCGGATGCGATCGGCAATACCGGTTCGGTTGCGCGCGAGGTGATTCAGCAATCACACATTGTGGATTTCACACCACAGATTGATCCGTTAGAACGCCTGGCAGACCACCTGATGCGGGTGATCCATCAGACGGCGCAGCAACTGCTGACGCATACCACCCGGTTCACTTACTGAGCAGTCTCTGACATGACAACCACGCAGTTGACTCAGCATTATTCGCAACAGTTTGATGCGGATCTGGATCAGATCCGTAATCAGGTCGCTCAGATGGGCATACTGGTCGAGGAACAATTACAACAGGCGTTAACGGCACTGCAGTCCGGTACTCCGGCGCAGGCGAAGGAAGTGATTGCGAACGATTATAAAGTCAATGCGTATGATGTCGATATTGACGAACAATGTACCCGGATATTAGCCCTGCGTCAGCCGACTGCCAGCGATCTGCGTCTGGTGCTGACGGTGATCAAGACCACAGCAGATCTGGAACGGATCGGCGATGAGGCGAAGCGTATTGCTCGCATGGCGGCCCGTATCACCGCCAGGCATACCGGACCGGACCTGAACAACCGGATAGAACATCTGGGCCGACAGGTCAGCACTATGCTGCACCGGGCGTTACAGGTGTTTATGCAGCTGGATATAGCTGAAGCGATTGCAGTTGCCCGGGAAGATGACCGGGTTGATCGCGAATACGAAGGGCTGATGCGTGAGAGTATGACCTATATGATGGAAGATCCACGTGCGATACCGAAGCTGATGGATGTTATCTGGTCTGCCCGTGCGCTGGAACGAATCGGAGACCGGTGCTGTAACATCTGTGAATATGTCCTGTATTTTGTTAAGGGCAAGGATGTGCGGCATATCAGCCTGGAAAAAATACAACAGACCTTTGCCGACTAGTCCGGATACCCTGTGACTTCCGGGAACGGTGCAGAATCATGGAAGTGATTGAAGCCATCACTCTGATGCTGGGTGCTGCCTGGGCGTCCGGCATTAACCTGTATGCGACTATTCTGGTACTTGGCTGGATGAGTGGTGCCGGTCATATCGACCTGCCGCCGGATCTGCAGGTGATTCACAATCCGGCCGTATTGCTCGCCGCCGGTGCCATGTATGTGGTGGAGTTTTTTGCCGATAAGATACCAGGACTGGATACCGGCTGGGACGCGATACACACCTTTATCCGCATACCGGTCGGTGCTTTGCTTGCGGCGGGTGCCGTGAATGGGGTTGTCGATTATCAGGCGACCGAGCTGGTCGCACTGATTCTTGGCGGTAGTGTGACGGCGGCCAGCCATACCACCAAGGCCAGTGCCCGGGCACTGATCAATACCTCACCTGAGCCCTTCAGCAACTGGGCTGCTTCCATCGGTGAAGATGTGGCGGTGGTTGGCGGGCTATGGGCCGGGTTACAGAATCCTTGGTGGTTCCTGCTTGCGCTGGTCACCTTTCTGGCGCTGGTGATCTGGCTGCTGCCTAAGCTGTGGCGTACGCTACGCCGCCTGTTCTGTAAGATTGCTGGCTGGTTCCGTGGCAGCGGCAGTAAGACTGCCGCACCGTAACGGCTGCGTTCAGGATGGCACTGTGTCATTCCGCGCGAAGTCGCGGAATCCATAGTCCGGGATCAGTTGGTGGCAGATCAGGTGGATTCTGTGACTGTGCTTCTCTGGAAGTGCTTAGCTGAAAACAGTGACACAGGTGGTTGTAACACTGTACTTGAAAGAGCATGTCCGAGTCTGTTCTCCGAGGGCGTCTGCGGCCCGGATGGCCGCAGCCGAGCCCCCACGGATGGGTTTATGGCTTACCTCGGAGAACAGACCCGGATCATGCTGATACTGAGGTTGATACTATTAAGTTTCATGCTTCGGCATGCCAGCCTACATCAGTTTGAATTGCACCCGACGGCTACGCTGACATTTGACTTCGACAGATACACAATCATAGTATGAGTTATGAGTGCAGCACTCATTCCACAGTTTATCAGAACACATTATGAGGTTCATGAATGGAAACATGCGTGCGCCATCCTCAAACAGGATTTTTCGTCCGAATGGCAGGATATCATATCTGTGCTCGCGGAGTTTCGCCTGAAAAAAAGCTGGATTGCTGCACCTGGTGGAAGTAAATCAAAAGTTTCCGGGTTTATCGATTCATATCTTTACCGGCGCGGTTGGAAAGAAAAACAATTTACTACGAAGGTTATGATTGACGATCATAGCATGGAGACACCAACTCACAAAATTGATTGTTTCAGAAACCGTGTTGCGCTGGAGATTGAATGGAATAATAAAGATCCTTTCTACGACAGAGATTTGAATAACTTTCGTCTATTGTTTGATCTCAGAGCCATCAGTGTTGGTATTATCATTACGCGATGTGATGAGTTGCAGAGTATCTTTAAGCAATTGGGGCGTGGTGCATCTTATGGAGCTTCTACAACACATATGAGTAAATTGTTACCCAGAATTGAGGGCGGTGGTGCAGCCGGATGTCCGATTCTGGTCTTTGGTATATCACAAAGGCTGTATGTGGAAGATGTCTGATTCTGTTACAGAAGCCGCTGCTGATCTTCTGCAGGCTGTTGGCGATCGTCAATATGCCACTGTTCTGGCAGACCCACCCTGGCAGTTCAGGAATCGTACCGGAAAAATGGCACCGGAACATAACAGGCTGACTCGCTATCCGACACTCAGTCTGGATGATATTCAGGCATTGCCCGTTGCTGAGATTGCTGAAGATACAGCGCATCTGTATCTCTGGGTACCGAATGCCTTACTGGCAGAAGGTCTGCAGGTGATGCAGGCCTGGGGTTTTACCTATAAAACAAATCTGATCTGGTACAAAGTGCGCAAGGATGGTGGCCCGGATCGTCGTGGTGTCGGGTTTTATTTCAGAAATGTGACTGAAATGATTCTGTTCGGTACCAGAGGTAAGCAGGCGCGGACTTTATCACCAGGACGCAGCCAGGCCAATCTGCTGGCCTCACGGAAGCGTGAACACAGCCGTAAACCAGACGAACAATATGAATTGATTGAAGCGTGCAGCTGGGGGCCACGTATTGAGTTGTTTGCTCGTGGTCCGAGAGCCGGCTGGACTGTCTGGGGTAATCAGGCAGCAGGCTATACCCCGGATTGGGCAACTTACGCCTATCATTCACAAACGCAGGTTGAGCCTGGTATGCAGGGCCAGTGATTCTGAGTCGCACCCCACATGATGAGTACGATTCAAACTGATGCGGGCTGGTACGTCGAAGCCATCAAACTTAATGGTATCAGCCTGACCCGAGCCTGTGCTCCGAGGTACGCTGTAAACCCATCCGTGGGGGCTCGGCTGCGGCCGTCCGGGCCGCAGACGCCCTCGGAGAACAGGCTCGGGGCAGGCTCCTTCAAGTATGGCGTCACAGCCACCTGTGTCACTACTTTCAAGTGAGGGCCACCAGTCATTCTGCGCGCAGCGAAGCTGCAGTCGCAGAATCCACCCGGCCTGTATAGATTGTGCGACTCCGTGCGGAATGAAGCGGTGTCACCCTGAAAGTGTGTCACTTCACTGAAGGTGTTCTCCGGTCATGGCCGGAGAACGCTGGCACCGGGATTGTCACATCAGTTTGAATTGCACTCCCCCCATGATCGTAAAGCGGCGCTGGTTATATTATTGTGCTACCGGCTTCGGTGCCGGACATCTGCCGAAGATGCCCGGAACCTACGGCACGCTGGCCGGTGTGATGTTGTATCTGCCACTCGCTCTGCTGCCGCTGCCGGTTTACCTGCTGGTGACCGGCGGTATTATTATTGCAGGCATCCTGATCTGTCGTTATGGTGCTGAACAGCTGGGTGATCATGACCACCCAGCCATTGTCTGGGACGAAATCAGCGGATTTTTAATCGTTATGATCGCGGTGCCGCTCAGTCTGCCGTCCATTCTGCTCGGATTTGTATTGTTCCGGTTATTCGATATCGTCAAACCCTGGCCGATCTGCTGGCTGGATCAGCAGGTACCGGGTGGTGTCGGTATGATGCTGGACGATATCGCTGCCGGTGCTGCAACCTGTCTCTGCCTGCATGCTATGGTGTATTCCGGTTGGTTGGTATAAGGCTGTGGCCGGGCCACGGAAGATGCCTGCTGCAGGTCTGTATGCGATCACTGACCCGGCGCACCCGCAACTGACACAGGCGGTCGAACAGGCACTGCAGGGCGGTGCCAGCCTGGTTCAATACCGGGATAAATGTAGCGATCCGGCCAGCCGCCGGGCGCAGGCACTGGATTTATTACATTGCTGTACTGCGTATCAGGTGCCCCTGATCATCAACGATGATGTGATGCTGGCTGCTGATATCGGTGCAGCTGGTGTGCACCTCGGCCACACGGACATGCCGCTGGCACAGGCCCGGCAATTACTCGGGTCTGATGCGATTATCGGTGTGTCCTGTTATAACCAGTGGCGTCTGGCGGAATATTATGCCGCACGGGCTGATTATATTGCTCTGGGCCGCTTTTTTTCTTCAAAGACCAAACCTGAAGCGGCGTCGGCCCGTATCAGCTTATTACAGCGTGCCTGGGCCTTGCCTTGTCCGGTCGTTGCGATTGGCGGTATCAATCAGCACAATGGCCATACTCTGGTCGCCGCAGGTGCAGATCTGCTCGCGGTGGTACAGGGCCTGTTCAGTGCACCTGACATCCGTCAGGCGGCGCAACAGCTTTCTCATCTGTATATGTGATCACTATGTCTGAGCATCTTTTTCAAACGGCGCGTCGTTATATCGCTGGTGGTGTGAATTCACCGGTACGTGCCTTCAGCGGGGTTGGCGGTGATCCGGTCTTTATTCGTGAAGCGCAGGGTGCTTACCTGACAGATACTCAGGGACAGCGTTATATTGATTATGTCGGTTCCTGGGGGCCGATGATTCTGGGTCATGCGCACCCGGATGTGATTGCTGCTGTGCAGGCTGCCGTGCCGCAGGGCTTATCCTTCGGTGCGCCAACCGAGATCGAAACTGAACTGGCGCGTACGATCTGCGAACTGATGCCAGCGATGGCACTGGTGCGGATGACTTCATCCGGTACCGAGGCGACCATGTCTGCGATTCGGCTGGCACGTGGTTATACCGGGCGAGACAAAATCATCAAGTTTACCGGGTGTTATCACGGCCATTCTGATTCATTGCTGGTGCGGGCCGGATCTGGCGCACTCACACTGGGCAGGCCGTCTTCTCCCGGTGTGCCTGCGAGCCTGGCGGAACATACGCTGAGTCTGGATTATAACGACCTGCCTCAGGTTGAGGCGGCCTTCGCGCGTTATGGTGAGCAGATTGCCGGGGTCATTGTGGAACCGGTTGCGGGTAACATGAGTTGTGTCCTGCCCAGAATTGATTTTCTGCCCGGATTACGGCGGTTGTGTGATGAGTATGGCAGCATCCTGATCTTTGACGAAGTGATGACCGGTTTTCGGGTTGCACTCGGTGGTGCGCAGGATGTGTATGACGTGACGCCGGACCTGACCACACTCGGCAAGATTATCGGTGGTGGCCTGCCGGTCGGTGCATTCGGTGGCAAAACTGAGATCATGCAATATCTTGCGCCGCTGGGCCCGGTCTATCAGGCGGGGACATTATCCGGCAACCCGGTTGCTATGGCAGCTGGTCTGGCGACGCTTAACCGGTTGCGTGAACCTGATTTTTATGTGGCATTAAATGCCAGGACATCTGCGCTGGTGCAGGGCCTGAAATCAGTCGCCAGACAACACCAGGTACCCTTTACCTATAATCAGATCGGCGGCATGTTCGGGCTGTTTTTTACCCTGGCAGGCAAGGTTGGTGATTTTGTCGGGGTACGTGCCTGCGAACCGGAACAATTCCGGTTGTTTTTTCATACGATGCTGCAGCATGGCATATATCTGGCACCTTCGCCGTTTGAAGCCGGTTTTGTGTCAGCGGCACACAGTGCCGCTGATATTGATGCGACCGTAGCTGCTGCGGATCAGGCATTTGCCCGGGTGGCGAAAGAGTTCCAGCTGTGAGTGAGATGTTCGATGATGTCTTACTCTGGATCAGCCAGCACCCGGAGCATGCAGGCTGGGTGATTGGTCTGGTGGCGTGTGTCGAATCACTGGCCCTGATCGGCGCGGTGATTCCTGGTGTGATCATCCTGATTGGTGCGGGTGCCTTAATCGGTGCGGGTGTGCTGGACTTCTGGAGCAGTTGTGCGTGGGCCATTGCTGGTGCGATCATTGGCGATGGCGTTAGCTATCTGCTCGGGCGACGTCTGGACTATCTGACCACCCGCTGGCGCTGGTTGCGCGTACACCCGGATTATGTACAGAAGGGTGTTGATTTTTTTCAGCGTTACGGTGATATCAGCGTGCTGCTGGGACGGTTTTTCGGGCCGACGCGCGCTGTGGTACCGCTGGCAGCTGGTGTCCTGAAGATGTCCGCACGTCGCTTTTATATGGCGAATATCTTATCCGCGATCGCCTGGGCACCGGCCTCCCTGGCACCGGGCATGCTGCTGGGCCACAGTGTGAACCAGAACGACTGGGGACATATTCTGCTGTTGCTACTCGGTCTCACCACGATCGTCCTGATCTGGCTGGGCCTGCGTTATTACGGACAGCGCAACAATACATAGCTGGTCGGGTGCGATTCAGATTGATGTGGCGATCCTGATGTCAGTATTAGCATTATCCGGTCAAGGCTCTCCGGGGTACGCCATAAACCCATCCGTGGAGGCTCAGCTGCGGCCATCCGTGGCCGCAGACGCCCCCGGAGAGCCTTGACCGGATAACGCCTTGCAGTGCAGTGGTGCCACCACCTTCGTGGCTGCTTTCAGGACGACACTGCGTCATTCCGCATGACACAGTGTCATTCCGCGCGCAGTCGCGGAATCTTATAGCCTCGGGTCGAGCTGACACGACTCTGGCCGATCAGTCTTCTGCCTCTTCTCCTGCCTCATCCGGCAGCGCGGCCAGATACAGTTGCCCCAGATGGGCACCATAGATAGCCAGAGGATCAATAATCTGCAGAGGCTGCAGCCGCTGGTGAATGCCTGGAAACCGTTCCAGCAGCACCGAGATCTCGGTCAGTGCAATCAGCACACGCGGCGTCTGCACGCCAGCGCGCAGAATGTAGCGCAGCTTATTCAGTGCCTTCACAGGCTGACCGCGTGACCGGAAACGTTTCACCAGATAACCCAGCTCGTGCAGTGCGGCCAGCACCTTCGGATTATCCAGCACCGCCACCCCCTGATCGGCGAGTGCCCGGTAGGCACTGTAGGGCCCGAGTCCGGCCACTACCGGAATGCCGAGGATGGTCAGCTCAGACAGCGGATAGCGCGCGAGTGCTGCGATTGTCGGCTCCTGAATCGGGATGAAGGTGACACCATGTGGTGCGCAACGTGCCCGGATCTGTGCCGTAAAATAGGGCGTGGTATTGCAGGCCAGAGCCAGATGGGTAATGCCTGCGGCACACAACTGATCCACGCCCGCCGCGATCACCTGCCAGGTGTGCGCTGTGCGCTCCACCAGCTGCATCGATAACCCCATCTCCGGTACAGAATGCAGTACCACGGTAGGATAAGACAGATCGCCATACATCCGGTCTTGTGTTTGCAGGCCATCAAACACCGTGGTATTGATATGCTGCCACAACGCCATGCCGCTTTCCGGGCCATTCCCGGTCAGAATACCGAAGCGTGGCAGACACGGAGACTGCGTCAACCGGGTGCTGATATTGCCGACCGCAACCTGTATCTGTGCAGCGCGCAATGCCTGCACCAGCTCATCGGGTACAAACTCAATCGCCCAGGTATGTTCACCTGCATTGGTCAGCATGGTGTGCGGTGCCGTGTAGGGTGCCAGTACGTCCTGATCAAACAGGTGAATAAACCGCTCCGGCTGACAGAACGGGTTGACCGTGCCATATACACTACCAAGCTGATCGGTCAGCTCGGCCTGGCTGACCCGGGTCAAGGGTTCAGTCGCACCTAATAGTTGTGCAGCAGCTGTCAGATCCAGTCGGGTATGTGCCCGGGCATGCAGTAAGACAGGACGTATACCCTCCGCCAGGTGAGCGCGCAGACACAGACTCTTCAGCTCGTCATACAGCGGAATGCTTTGTTTGCCCAGCCGCCAGCGGCGCGCAGCGGCATCTCGACAACTGGTTGCCGGACTGTTGCGGCTGACGATATGCCACAAACCGGCTCGTTGCACAAAGGTCAGCGCCTGTTGCACCGGTGCCGGAGCATCCGGCGCGATCAGATTGGCGGACATAGCGCAGGACTGGGCCTCAATCCTGTGCGTACAGATTCAGTTCGGCATCCTGCCAGCTCAGGCTGGCACCGGACGCTCCGGACAGGCTGATGCGGAATCCGACCCGTTGCGTATTCCCCATCTTACTGCCGGAATCGCGGCTGACAAACTGATCCCGATAACGGGTCAGATCAATCGCCAGGCTTGCGCCGATCGCATCCGCAGCCAGCACCGCTTCGCGCCGATAAGTGCCCAGATCAGTCCCATCCTGCAGCGTCAGGCTCAGGCTGGCATATTGCTCGCCCCCGGTATCCAGTTGCGCCTGTTTCAGGCGCAACATGACCCGCTCAATCCGTTCCACCTGACCGATGCTGTGCAGCGAGACAGCCGCCAGGTCAGCCTGCTGGTTGCTGGCAACCTGACCGGCACCCGGATAGGTCGTGGTCAGCAGATTCAGGCCCTGTTCACCGACCAGCGATTGTTGCATCAATTGCTTCACCGTCGTCGGGTCATCAGGATAACTGCCGAGCAAGACCATCAGCTTGCACAAGGCGGCCTCAGCCGTCAGATCAAACCCACCGATCAGATCGCGATCCAGCAACACCTGACTGGTTTCGTACAGCCCCATCACCACCTGACCAGTCGGCACGCTGGTCACCACCACCACGATCCCGCCGCGCTGCACAAACCCGCCGAACAGATCCAGAAACTCAGGTTGGGTCGGAATATTGCCGGCCCCGTACGCCTTCAGCACTACACCCTTTAACGTTTCGTCTGCCAGAATGCGCTTTACGATATCGGCATCCTGAATACCGGGAAACATCTCCAGCGTGATCACATGGGTGTCCATCTGGTCAAACACGGCCAGCGGCAGCGCAGACGGCGCACGAAGCAACTTGCGATCAATGCTGATATGGTCGCCGCACTCACCCAGCAAGGGGAAATTCGGCGAGTCAAACCCCTGATAACTGGTCACGTCCATCTTTTTAGACCGGGCACCGCGCACGATCCGATTGCCGAACGCAATAAATACCTCCGGAATCGGGGGTAACTTATGCGCTGCCGGATTCGCCAGAGTAATCGCAGTGATCATATTCTGATGCGCATCATTGCGCGGATTTACGATCCCGGCGACCTGCGAGCCGGTCACCACCACCGGCTTATCCAGCTCCTGCAACATAAACGCGAGGGCCGAGGCCGTGTATGGCATCGTATCCGTACCATGCAGAATGACAAACCCGGCATAGTCGGCATAATATTGCTGCACAATCTGCGCCATGGTGCGCCAGTGCGCCGGGCCGACATTACAACTATCCAGCGGCTCGACAAAACTGATCGCATCCACCGGATAACCGAGCGCACTCAGCTGAGGGGCGGCATTCTTCAGATCCTTCCAGGGCATCACTACCTGTGGGCTGTCCGGATCTTCCGGATCTTTCGGCGCACTGCCGATGGTGCCACCGGCATAGATCACCAGCACCCCGAGGGTTTGTGGCAGATCGGCCTGTGCATTGCTGAGTGCAATCTGCAGATAAGGTGCCAGATCCGGTGCCACCGGGGCCAGTAAAGAATCTGCAACAGCCTGAAAACTGGCGGCACTGTCAAACCGCATGCTGCGCAACTGATCCAGCACCCCATTCACCTGGTCTTTTTTGTCGGTGGCCAGTTTTTGATAACCGCTTTCTGCCTGTAAGGCCCGCGCAAAATAGCCCTGCATCTCATCAATCCGGTCATCCTGTTCCAGATCGGTGATGGCGACCTGAGTGTTATCTGCCATAATTGAATACTCCTGCATAGTAAAAAGGATAGGTTAAGCGGATGCGGTGTGTGCGATGCTGACATAATCGCCTTCTTCACCGACATAATTCACACGCATACGTGTTTTGACCCGGTCTAAAAAGTCCTGATCTTTGTCGGGTTGCGACCAGTTATGAGTGACCTGTCCGATCACCCAGGCAAACTTGGTGAAGGCTGCGGCCAGTGTTAAATTGCCCGCCGGAATGGCACCATATTGTGCCGGGACACTCGCTGCTTCATACTGGTTTTGTGTGTAAGGGCTGATCGGTACCTGACTGGAAATCAGTACCGGGATATGGTCCTGAATCACTTTCTGGATGAAGGTGCGGAAGTTATACGGATGCTCACTCGGGATATTGCCGAGCCCCGGTGTACTGATAATAATACCTTCGATCGGTTTTTCATCTTCATCTTGCTGGCGTTTGTCAATCAAAGCCTGATAATCATCTGGCCGCATACCCGGAATCAATGAAATCACCAGGATATGTTCTGCCAGATAAGGCTGAAAATCAGATCTTGTTCTGATAGGTTCGAGCTGCGCATGTTGGGTGATCAATAAATTTTCGGTGATATGTGCCAGTGCAGGCCAGGCCGGGCTGATAAAACCGGCAAACATGCGGTCATCTGATTTTTCAGCACGCACCGCGCGTAACACCTGGTCGTTAAAACAAATCTGTGTCTCACACACACCCTCCGGGTGTGCGGCAACATACACAGCGCGTAATAAATTGCCGATGGCGTCACCATGCAGCACATCCAGTGTGGTTTGTGCACCGGTGAACACGACCGGCTTGTTCACTCGCCCAAGCATCATAGAGACTGCAGAGGCCGTCATCGCCAGGGTATCGGTGCCGTGGGCAATCACAAAGCCATCATAATGATCCCACCATTCATCAATAAAACGGGCAATACCGAGCCATTGGGCCGGGCCCATATTGATCCCGTCCAGCTGATACAGTGGATGGGCCTGTACCCGGGCAATCCGGCTGACTTGTTGCTGAATAAACTCAGTCAGTACATCCTGCGCACCCTGAAATCCGGATTTACCGTCATGGGTCACCATACCGATGGTGCCACCGCATAAAATCAACGCAATCTGCCGATCAAACAACAGATTGCCGGTGGCCTGCAGGCTGGATTTGGCCAAACTGGCTGTTTCACGTGCTGTTTGCAATTCTTCCGCCCAGGCCAGATCAAAATGGGTCTGATAGATCGGGTTAGCCAGTGCATACCGACCCGTCTCATTCAGCCGGATCAGCCCGATATTTTCCAGAGAAATCGCATCCCAGCCACCTCGTGACGCAGTCAGTGCCTCGTCCCGCAGAATGCGTTGATAACATTGCAGCAGGCTGAACAGCCGGTCACCCATATCCATCAATTGTTTGCGCATCCCCAGCAGGTGACCATGTGCAATGCTGCGCGGCGCGTGTAATACCTCCTTGCGCAGTGTGGTAAACCGGCTGGCGGGATCATCGGCACCGTTCGTCTGCAAATCCTGACACAATAACGCGGTCAAAAAGGGCTGCCCACCAGTCAGTTCCAGCACCTGATGTAACACCGGCGTGATCTGATCCTGCTCAGTCTCAGCAAAGCCTTGTGCATATAACTGAGTACAGATCTCCGGGCTGAACGCAGCAAGAGGCACATCGCGCAAAAAATTGATGCCGATACCACCCGTATCATGCCCGAAGATCATTTCGTTCGGGGTCAATACTGAAGTGAGTAACAACACGAGGCGGTCACGTTCATTACTCGGTGTGTTGAAAAAATGGCGCAGTGCCAGAAAAAACTGCGTGACCTGATGCGCTGGCAGGCGCATCAGCACATCCACCTCATCCCAGAACAGATATAACCGTTGTGGTGCATCAGGTATCTGCGCCAGTTGCTGGCATAACTGTGTGGTACAGTCCGTGATGGCGTCTGCAGTTGAATGGCAGGGTGGACTCAACTGGCAGGATAATGATGCGCTCAGGGCATCCGTCAGCCGGGCCAGGCCATCCAACAGGTTGCCCTGCTGAAAAAACTGGGTGAGATCCAACGTGACACACAGATGCCCTTGTTGTTGCAGCGCATCCCGGGTGCGATACATCAGGCTGGTCTTGCCGGTCTGACGCCCGGCATGCAGATTGACACTGTTGCCCTGCAGCAGCAGGTTCAGCACATCCTGATCTGCCTGGCGGGTGACATATACCTGGCGTTGCGGATCAATTGCGCCACCGCATAAAAAACGTTTCGTCACGAGGGTGTCCTGAGCGCAGTCAGCAGTTGATCCTGTATCCAGCGTGTCGCAAACTGTACCGAACTGGGAGACAGGCTGTCATTCGCGACAAACAGGCCACTGTCTGACAGCCATAAGATCTGTTCGCGGTATAAAGTGAGGTTGAGTGTGGCAGGCAGGTCATCAGGTGGCGGGTTATCTGGTGCTGCATGCAGTGCAGCTTTGACCTTGTCGTCTAAATGAGCCAGATAAGGCAGAAACAACCTGTCCTGCATGGCTGCTGCCATGTCAGCCCGTGCCTGGGCAAAGTCCATATTGCCGGTTTGCTCGCTGACCAGATGGGCCCAGTGGTGGGTGAGGAGCGGGTGACCGGCAAAATGAACCAGTGCGTCTTGTATCGCTTCATCCAGCTCTGGACCTGGATGTAAGCCCAGAATGGCTTGCAGCAGTTGTGCGACCTGGTCTGCATTGAAGGGAAGTAGGGCGACAGTGCTCAGGTCGCGCATCAGCCCGCTGGCATGATTGCGGGATGCCTGCATCGTTGGATGTGCTTCATCGTAGGCCAGTATCAGATTGATCTGATCTAATATCGGCTCATCGCGGCGTTGGTTGATGAAGTGGTGCAGACCATCCTGCAGTGCCTGCAGGGCTGCATCTGGCAGCGATTCGAGGTGATCCAGCAATAGAGTGGTTGGTTTCTTTGTAACCAGCAGATGGCGACGGGCCCAGTCCGGGAATGCAGCCCAGTCTTGCAGGCTGGCTGATTGGCCTGGTGCAGATCGTTTGCTGGCAAGCTGTGCGAGTGCAGCTAAGGGATCTGGCGGTGGCGTTTGCCGGAAATCCAGACGCAACACCTGATGCCTTCTGCCAGGATGGTGTACCAGCCAGTTCAGCAGGCTGGTCTTACCCATCTGCGGTCCGCCCAGAATCGCGACATCCAGCGGTTGCTGTTGTAGTGCGTGCTCCAGGTTGGTCTCAGCCTGCCGCATCACATAACATCGGTGTCCGCCAACGACCGGAGACGCCGGAAAATTGTTGACATAAAACCGTTGGTAAATCGGGTCCTGGCGCAGAACATCCAATGCATTTTGCGTGCTTTCGCTGTCCGGAGCGGCTTTTGCAAGTTCCAGTACGGTGGCGATAATCAGCGCGACTTTTTCATCACTGATATTTCTTCCGCTCTTCAGCCACGCATTGAACTGACCCCGGTTAATGCTCGTTTTTTCGGCAACAGCAGACTGTGTCAGGCTTCTGCTGCTTAGCAGCGCTTGATAAACTGTCTTATAAACCACTGATTTTTCTATGTATTAAGGCTATGAACTAAAACGGCAAAAGCTAGCACTAAGAATGCGAGCCCGATTAACAAGCCCGTGATATTAACAGAACCTTCTTGCTTCAGTAAGCCTTTGACTTCTAAAATTAACTTCTCTAGTCTTTTCATGATTTAAGCCTTTCAATGTAGCTATAAAACACAAGATATCTCATTTTTTTCATGTTTAAGTGAAACTTTCAAATTAGTTAACATTCCAGAAACTATAATAAATTTTATTAAATCATGGTTTTTAATCTGATATTATCTACGACAGACAGAGTGAACGTGAATAGCAGGGTAGACGTGAAATCAGAAGTATGAAGCATAAGTCCAGAAAGGAGATGCCCAGCCCACACGACACCTGTTTCCAGACGCTGCTGAAGCAGCCGGAAAATGCGTTATCCTTTTTTCAGCACTATCTGGCCCCAGACTGGCAGCAGCGGGTGGATCTGAGCACACTGACTCTGGATTCGGGCAGCAGCATCACCACAGAATTTCAGAAGCTACACAGTGATATCCTGTACCGCGTGGTATTGCGCGATTCTGTAAATCAGGATCAGACAGCGTATCTGTATACGATTGTGGAACATCAGAGTACACCGGACAAAACGATGGCCCTGCGTTTGTGGCGTTACAAGGCGAATCTGCTGATGC